>NZ_JANCLM010000089.1:0-1669 GCF_024259445.1 Pseudomonas sp. DVZ6 | reverse complement strand
CGGCGTTTTTCAAGGTAGTTGTCGCGTCACCCTTCCAGCTATGCGGCTTGCTTCGTGTGCTGTTGATCCCGATCAGGGTTCAACAGCACCGTACCAATTGGCTCCCAGTTACGAGTGCGTCCTGACCATCGCTCTGGATTCCTGCTTCGAGCTTGTTCATACAGCTCATGGCGCCGGGCAAGGATTTGCCTATCCTGCCCCCGATGCCGCTCTGCCGGTGTGACGAAGCGGATCCGGCTGTGTCGGTGTTCGTGGTTGTACCAACGAATAAAATCACGCACCCAGCATCTTGCAGCATCCAAGGTCTCGAATCCCTTGGTCGGCCATTGCGGGCAGTACTTCAGCGTTCTGAAAAGAGCCTCTGAATACGGATTATCATTGCTGACGCGCGGTCTGCCCCTCGATGGCGTAATGCCCAGCTCATACATCTTGCTCAGCAAAGTGGCTGACTTCATCGGCGTGCCGTTGTCTGAATGCAGTACCAAGGGTTCCCTTAGGCATTGCTCGCTGATCACACTTCTTTGCAACAAAACTGCGGCCTTCGCGCCGTCCTCGTCCTCATGCACTTCCCAGCCAACGCTTTTACGGCTGTAAATATCCTCGATCAGATACAGGTAGTAGTACTTTCCACGCACCGAAGACGGTAAGTACGTGATGTCCCACGACCACACACGATTCGGTGCATGGGCCGCATGCGTTGTCGGCTCGGTATTGCGTCCAGGGCGCTGAGCGCGTCCTCGGTGCTGCCTCTGTCCGGTAGCTCGAAGCACCCGATAGAACGTTGACTCCGAACCTACGTAGATCTGCTTGTCGGCCAACCTCGGTACGATCTGACTGGGCGGCAAGTGAGCATACTCAGCGCTATTGCACAGATTGAGAATCACTTTTCGTTCATGCTCGTTCAGCGCATTGGCCGGGCTCATGCGAACTGTAGTAGTGCGTGCATCCGCTCGCACCTCTTCGGTTTGCGTCCAGCGCTGCAACGTTCTGAGCGTCAATCCAACTTCCCGGCACGCCATCGATTTTCGAGCACCGGCATTGATCGCCTCTGTCAGCCATGCCACTAGCAGTTGCCGTTCCGGCAGAGCAGTCAATTGTCCTCGTCTTCGACTCCCCAGTAATCGTTGAGCTTTTTTCGCAGCACCAGTAACGCAGCTGTTTCAGCCAGCGCCTTGTCTTTGCGGCGCAGTTCGCGCTCAAGTTCTTTGATGCGTTTCTGGTCCTGCCGGGCTTGTTCCCGATCAATCTTGGGTTGTGCTTGTTGAGGCGTCATTCCGCTCAGAAACGCCTGCCGCCACGCGGTAATCTGCTCGGGGTACAAGCCTTTACGACGGCAGTATTCGCCCAGCTCAATTTCGGACAAGCTGGCACACTCGGTAACTGCAGCGAATTTCATTTCCACCGACCAACTCTCGGTCGGGTGTTTGGGGTCGGTTACCACTACGGATCCTTTGGCACTGGCTTGCTTACGCCAGGTGTACAGAGACATTTCAGTAACGCCCTCGCGCCTGGCGACCTCGGCCATCGTCAGATTGAGTGGAGGGAGCAACATCTTGAGCAGTTCGGCTTTGCGCTCAGAGGAATAGTACGGCACAACGGCTCTCTTTCCGCCCCCGAGATCTGGTTTCAGGTAAATCTGGCGAGGCGACAACTATCCTGACACCGGGGG
>NZ_JANCLM010000088.1:0-1672 GCF_024259445.1 Pseudomonas sp. DVZ6 | reverse complement strand
TCCTGCCGGTAGCGCCAGCGGCACCTTCACCATCACTGCACCGGACGACGTATTCGTCGGTGGCCAGCCGAGCATCGTCAACAAGATCGAGTCGGTTACCGGTGGTGATAACTTCGAGAAGCTGACTCTCGGCGACAACTCGGTCACCACAAAGGTGACTGACGAGCCAGGCACTGGCACTCCAGGCACCGACAACCAGGGCGACAAGGTCACCGTCACCATCGTCGGCAAAGGCGATGTCACCGAAGACCAGCAGCCAGCCTTCACCGTCAAGGTCAGCCAGAAACTGGACCACGACCTGACGGTCACCCTGTCCAACGGCGACAAGGTGGTGATCCCAGCAGGCCAGACCGAAACCGAATACAAAGCCAAAGCCCAGGGTGATGACGTCTTCAAGGACGGCGACACCCTGACCGTCGGCATCACCGATGCTGCCGTCGATGGCAAGGCCTTCGAGAATCTGGAGCTGGGTGGCAATGCCTCGGTTCAGATCACCGACACAGTAAGCGAAGTCGTCGCGACCCTGACCGCCGACAAGACTACCGTCACCGAAGGTGGCCAGATCACTTACACAGTGACCCTGACCAATGCCCAGGGCCTGTCGGTCACCGGCCACAATGGCCTGACCTTCACCCTGTCGGACGGCACCAAAGTCACCGTTCCAGCCGGCAGCGCCAGCGGTACCTTCACCATCACCGCCCCGAGCGATGTATTCGTCGGCGGCCAGCCCTCGATCGTGAACAAGCTTGAAGGTGTCAGCGGCGCGGACAACTTCGAGAAGCTGACGCTCGGCAAGGAAACACTCACCACCACCGTCACTGATGATCCGGATACCGGCAACAAGGTGTCCGTCACTATCGTCAGCAACGGCGATGTCACCGAAGACCTGCAGCCGTCCTTTACCGTCAAGGTCAACCAGAAGCTGGACCAGGACCTGACCGTCACCCTGAGCAATGGCGCCAAGGTGGTGATTCCGGCTGGCCAGACCCAGGTCGAGTACAAGGCGGATGCCCAGGGCGATGACGTCTTCAAGGATGGCAGCTCGCTGACCGTCGGCATCACTGATGCAGTCGTTGATGGCAAGACCTTCGAAAATCTGGAACTGGGCGGCAATGCCACCGTACAGATCAGCGATACCGTCAGCGAAGTCGTCGCGACCCTCACCGCCGACAAGACTACCGTCACCGAAGGTGGCCAGATCACCTACACCGTGACGCTGACCAACGCCCAGGGTCTGCCGGTCAACGGCCATAACGGCCTGACCTTCACCCTGTCGGACGGCACCAAGGTCACCATTCCGGCTGGCAGCGCCAGCGGCACCTTCACCATCACTGCCCCTGACGACGTGTTCGTCGGCGGCCAGCCTTCGATCGTCAACAAGATCGAGTCGGTTACCGGTGGTGATAACTTCGAGAAGCTGACCCTCGGCGACAACACGATCACTACGACCGTGACCGACGAGCCAGGCACCGGCACTCCAGGCACCGACAACCAGGGCGACAAGGTCACCGTGACCATCGTCGGCAAAGGCGATGTCACCGAAGACCAGCAGCCAGCCTTCACCGTCAAGGTCAGCCAGAAGCTCGACCACGACCTGACCGTGACCCTGTCGAACGGCGACAAAGTCGTCATTCCAGCCGGTCAGACCGAAGCCGAGTACAAAGCCAAGGCC
>NZ_JANCLM010000086.1:0-1926 GCF_024259445.1 Pseudomonas sp. DVZ6 | reverse complement strand
GCCGCCGGCAAGCTCACCCTGGCCACCACTGGCAAGGTAGACAACCAGCGCGGGTCGATCACCGCCGACGGCACCCTCGACCTGCGCAGCGCCAGCCTGTACAACCATGCCGGCGAGATCGGCGCCCAGGGGGCCATGGATATCGCCACCGGCACGCTGGACAACCGCGACAGCGGGCACGTGGTTGGCAACGACCGCCTGACCATCAAGGCCGGCCAGGTCAACAATGCAGGCAGCGATAGCCGCATCGACAGCGATGGCGCAATGAGCTTGACCGCCACCGGCTTCGACCAGCAGGCCGGGCGCCTGCTGAGCAAGACTTCGATCACCCTCGACCTGGGCCAGGGCGCATTGGTCAACCATGGCCTGATCAAGGCTCCGCTGCTGGTGCTGAACAATCTCGGCAGCGTCGACAACCAGCGCGGCGAGATAGTGAGTCCGCAAGGCTTCACGCTGGCCGCCGGTACGCTGGACAACCGCCAGGGCAAGCTGATCAGCGACCAGGATCTGACGGTCCGTATCGCCCAGGTACTGCAGAATACCAAGGGCCTGGTCTCGGCCAAGGGCCTGGACCTGCGCGCCACCCGCGTGGATAACCGCCAAGGCATTCTTGTGGGCGACACCGCCCTGAATATCGACGCCGGCACTTTGGACAACCGCCAGGGCAAGGTCTCCGGCAAAGGCCGTGGTGAGATCCAGGCTGGCACATTGCTCAACACTGCGGGTTCGCTGGTCAGCCTGGAGCAGTTGCGGATCAAGGGCGACGCACTGGACAACCGCGAGGCGGGCCTGCTCGGCAGCAACGGCGCGCTGACCCTGGACGTTGATCGCATCGACAACCGTGGTGGCGAGATCACCGGCAAGGCCGCCGTCGGCGTGACCGGCACCTCGCTGGACAACAGCGACGGCGGCCTGCTGGTCGCCGGCACCGGCATGGCCCTCGCCTTGCAGGCACTGCTCAACCGCAACAAGGCACGTATCGAGGCCCAGACCGGCCTGACCCTGACCGGCCTGACCCTGGACAACGACGGTGGCCGCCTGACCAGCCAGCGGGACATGACCCTGACCTTGACCGGCGCGGCGCTCAACCGCCTTGGCCTGATCAGTGCCGAGGGCCAATTGGTGATGGTCGCGCAAAGCCTGGACAACAGCACCGGCAAACTGGACAGTGCCGGCAGCCTGAAACTGACCACGGCAGGCGCGCTGCTCAACAAGGGTGGCGAGTTGCTGAGCGACGGTGACATCACCCTCGCCAGCGCCAGCCTGGACAACACCGACAAGGGCGTTATTGCCAGCAAGGGCGCGCTGACCATTACCACCGGCCACCTGGACAACAGCCGCCAGGGCAGTATCAGCAGCAACCGCCCCCTCGACCTGCACGCCGGCCAGCTGGACAACCGCGACGGCGGCCGCGTGGGCAGCCGCGAAGCACTCAGCGCGACGGTTACCGGCCTCGACCAGCAGGGCGGCAAGCTGTTCAGCGACACTTCGGTCCATCTCGACCTGAGCCATGGCCACCTGGACAACCGTGGCGGCCTGATCAACGCCCCGTCGCTGCTGCTGAACAACCTCAAGACCGTGGCCAACCAGGGTGGCGAGATTTCCAGCGCAAAAGCGTTCACCCTCGCTGCCGAGCAACTGGACACCAGTAACGGTCGTTTGCTCAGTGATCAGCGCCTGCTACTGCAGATCAGCCAGCGCCTGGACAACCTCAAGGGCCTGATCGGCGGCCAGTCGCTGGAGGTTCACGCTGGTGTGCTGGACAACAGCGGCGGCACCCTGACCAGCCAGAGTGGCTTGCAGGTGACCGTAGAGGGCTTGCTGAGCAACCGCGACGGTGGCCGAATCGAAGCCAAGGACGCGCTCGCACTCACCAGCAAGGGCCTGGACAACCACGACGGCAAACTGCTCGGCAGCAGCCTTGCG
>NZ_JANCLM010000085.1:0-1926 GCF_024259445.1 Pseudomonas sp. DVZ6 | reverse complement strand
AGCGCCGGCAAGCTCACCCTGGCCACCACTGGCAAGGTAGACAACCAGCGCGGCTCGATCACCGCTGACGGCGCCCTCGACCTGCGCAGCGCCAGCCTGGACAACCGTGCCGGCGAGATCGGCGCGCAGGGGGCCATGGATATCGCCACCGGCACGCTGGACAACCGCGACAGCGGGCACGTGGTCGGCAACGACCGCCTGACCATCAAGGCCGGCCAGGTCAACAATGCCGGCAGCGATAGCCGCATCGACAGCGATGGCGCCATGCAGCTGACCGCCACGGGCTTCGACCAGCAGGCCGGGCGTCTGCTGAGCAAGGCCTCGATCACCCTCGACCTGGGCCAGGGCGCGTTGGTCAACCATGGCCTGATCAAGGCTCCGCTACTGGTGCTGAATAACCTCGGCAGCGTCGACAACCAGAAGGGCGAGATTTCCAGCCCACAAGGTTTCACCCTCGCCGCCACAACGCTGGACAACCGCCAGGGCAAGCTGCTCAGCGACCAGGCCTTGACGGTGCGTATCGCCCAGGCACTGGACAATGCCAAGGGACTGGTCTCGGCCAAGGGCCTGGACCTGCGTGCCGCCAGCCTGGACAACCGCGAAGGTGAAGTCAGCAGCCGCTCCAGCCTGGTCGTGGCTATTGATGATCGCCTGGACAATCGCCAGGGCACTTTGGTGGGCGATACCTCGCTGAAGCTCGACGCCAAGACCCTGGACAACAGCAAGGGCAAGATTTCCGGCAAGGGCCGCGGCGAGATCGAGGCCGCCACACTGCTCAACACTGCGGGTTCGCTGATCAGCCTGGAGCAGTTGCGGATCAAGGGTGGCGAGCTGGACAACCGTGAGTCAGGGCTGCTCGGCAGCAACGGCGCCCTGACCCTGGACGTCGATCGGATCGACAACCGTGGCGGCGAGATCACCGGCAAGGCCGCTGTCGCGGTCACCGGCACCTCGCTGGACAACAGCGACGGCGGCCTGCTGGTCGCTGGCACCGGCATGACCCTCGCCTTGCAGGCACTGCTCAACCGCAACAAGGCGCGTATCGAGGCCCAGACCGGTCTGACCCTGACCGGTCTGACCCTGGACAACGACGGTGGCCGCCTGACCAGCCAGCGGGACATGACCCTGACCTTGACCGGCGCGGCGCTCAACCGCCTCGGCCTGATCAGCGCCGAGGGCCAGCTGGTGATGGCTGCGCAAAGCTTGGACAACAGCACTGGCAAACTGGATAGCGCCGGCAGCTTGAAGCTGACCACGGCAGGCGCGCTGCTCAACAAGGGTGGCGAGTTGCTGAGCGACGGTGACATCACCCTGGCCAGCGCCAGCCTGGAAAACACCGACAAGGGCGTTATTGCCAGCAAGGGCGCGCTGACCATTACCACCGGCCACCTGGACAACAGCCGCCAGGGCAGTATCAGCAGCAACCGCACCCTCGATCTGCATGCTGGTCAACTGGACAATCGCGACGGCGGCCGAGTCGGTAGCCGTGAAGCACTCAGTGCAACGGTGACCGGCCTCGACCAGCAGGGTGGCAAGCTGTTCAGTGACACTTCGGTGAACCTCGACCTGAGCCATGGCCACCTGGATAACCGTGGCGGCCTGATCAATGCCCCGTCGCTGCTGCTGAACAATCTCAAGACCGTGGCCAACCAGGGTGGCGAGATCTCCAGCGCGCAAGCGTTCACCGTCGCCGCCGAGCAACTCGACAACGGCAATGGCCGTTTGCTCAGTGACCAGCGCCTGCTGCTGCAGATCAGCCAGCGCCTGGACAACCTCAAGGGCCTGATCGGCGGCCAGTCGCTGGAGGTTCATGCCGGTGTGCTGAGCAACCGCGACGGCGGCCGCATCGAAGCCAAGGACGCGCTCACACTCACCAGCAAGGGCCTGGACAACCACGGCGGCAAACTGCTCGGCAGCAGCCTTGCA
>NZ_JANCLM010000084.1:0-2180 GCF_024259445.1 Pseudomonas sp. DVZ6 | reverse complement strand
CTTCAACGAGCTGCGCTTCGAGGATGAGTTGGGGCAAGAAGAGGTGTTCATCCATGCGCAGCGGGATCAGAACAATCGGGTAGGCCATGACGAAACGACCTGCGTTGGCCGCAACCGCATCGAACAAGTGGGCAACGATGAGCAAATCAGTGTCGGCAACGACCTTCGCCAGGAAACCGGCAATGACCACACCCATGCCGTAGGCCGGGACTGCCATCTGAAGGTCGGCCAGGACCTGTCCATACAGGTGAGCAATGATCGCAGCGAAACCATCGGGGTGAATCAACACACCCTCGTCGGTGGCAACAGCGAACTGCGGGTGGACGGTCATCAGCGCATTGCCGTCGGCCAGGGCCTGGACCAGCAGACAACGGTCTTTCGACTCACCGCCAGCGAACGTATCGAGCTCATAAGCCCAGGTGCAAGCCTCGTGCTCGACCAGCAGGGCCTTACGCTCAACGGGTTGACGCTCAACTTTCATGGCCTCACGCAAGCAGGGGCCGAAGGCGCCGGAAATATCACGGCACTGGAGCTCACTGCGAACAGCGGCAGTGCCTGTGAGGAAAAGGGCCGATGAATACCGCTGACTTGACCCAGTTCGTCATGGATCACCACACCTCGGACCAGTACTGCCACGTGCTGATCGACCCCACTGCGGTGTCCAGGCGAAGTGACCACGCCGTGCTCGAAGGTTTACGCCAAGGGCTGGGGGCGAAAGTGCTGACGCCGATCTACAGGACCGACCTCGCCCACGCCCCCGACGCCCATCCGATCCTGGCCTGCCTGGCGTCTCCGGGAGAACCCCTGCCGGAATCCCTGGTGACCCTGACGGCACGGGCAAGCCTGCGGGATGTTCAGCGGCCTGGGCGCCTGGTCTGTGGCTGGCTATTCAGTGACACGCCTGCCGCGGCCTTGGCCAGGCACATCATGACGCTGTGCGAGGTCCCGACCATGGGAACGCAGACCTGCTTCTATCCGGTATACGAACCTGTACGCCTGGAACTGCTTGCAGCGGCCTACGAACACGCAGAGCAAATGCCATGGTGGCCCATCCACCGTTGGCTGTTCCTTACCAGCGGCGGGTTTGCCGTACGCATGATCGGTGAGCCGTACGCCCAAAAGCCGATACCGGTCGCGGCTGGCGAAATGCAAGCCGAAGCTCCGCTGGTCCAGGCCATGCTCAGCGCCTGGCGCGCCCTGCTCCCACAGACCGATGACCGGCCTTCCCTGCCAGCGGTCGCCGCCGTGCTGGCGTACGAAGAGATCGTCCAGGCACGCAGACAGGGCTTGAGCGAGCCAGCCGACATCATTGCCCTGGCCCTCCATCAACGCTGCCTGCACCCGCAGCTGCATACCTACCCTGCGCTCCGCACACTGATCGACAAAGCCGTGCATGCGCAGATCCCGCTGACCCAGACACTCGCCGAATACACCGAATCCAACTGGCGGTATGTGCTTGCAAACCTGCCTCAATCCGGAGTACGCCCATGACCCTCAGCAAGCGAATCGCCCACGTCATCGCCGAATCCGTCCTGCCCCACGACCAGTGCCAGGCCTGCGAACGCAAGGGCCTGCCCATCCTGCCCCTGCGCCGCGCCCTGGTCCCGGACCTGCGCCCGGCCTACCGCTACCCCTTGGCCGGCGGCCACCAGGTCGCCACCCGCATGGGGCTGCGCACCCTGCGCACCGGCTACCTGTATGTCCTGCTCGACCAGCGCATCTGGTACGCCTACGAAGTCACCGACGAGGCCCACCTGCGCCGCTTCAACCCCATCGAGCCGCCGCCCGCGCCACCGCGTTTGCTCGCCCGCCAGTGCCTGGGCGAAAACCACGACATCCCCTCCTCCTTCCTCACCGTCGACACCGAGGCCTTCTCCACCGCGTGGATCGCCTTCAGCAGCGACACCTGGCCGCCCAGCGTGCTCAATGCCTACCGCAACGCCAAGACCCCGCCCGAGCGCTTCCAGGTGCTGGACCTCACCCTCGCCCGCAGCGCCCCCGCCCAGCTCGGCATGGCCATGACCCTCAGCGAGCTGCAGGTGGACCGCGAGGTCTTCGAGTACAACCAGCAACTGCCCGGCGCCTTCGACAGTGTCCATGGCTTTCACAGCCGCCTCCTGCGCCAGACCGCCACCCGCGGCTACCTGGTCAACGCCATTGCCCGCCACCAGCTCGAACAC
>NZ_JANCLM010000083.1:0-3076 GCF_024259445.1 Pseudomonas sp. DVZ6 | reverse complement strand
GCGAATTTTCGGCGAATGTCGTCTTCACAGTATAACCAGATTGCTTGGGGTTATATGGTCAAGTGAAGAAGCGCATACGGTGGATGCCTTGGCAGTCAGAGGCGATGAAAGACGTGGTAGCCTGCGATAAGCTTTGGGGAGTCGGCAAACAGACTGTGATCCAGAGATCTCTGAATGGGGGAACCCAGCCAGCACAAGCTGGTTATCTTGTACTGAATACATAGGTGCAAGAGGCGAACCAGGGGAACTGAAACATCTAAGTACCCTGAGGAAAAGAAATCAACCGAGATTCCCTTAGTAGTGGCGAGCGAACGGGGACCAGCCCTTAAGCTGGTTTGAGATTAGTGGAACGCTCTGGAAAGTGCGGCCATAGTGGGTGATAGCCCCGTACACGAAAATCTCTTGCCAGTGAAATCGAGTAGGACGGAGCACGAGAAACTTTGTCTGAACATGGGGGGACCATCCTCCAAGGCTAAATACTACTGACTGACCGATAGTGAACCAGTACCGTGAGGGAAAGGCGAAAAGAACCCCGGAGAGGGGAGTGAAATAGAACCTGAAACCGTATGCGTACAAGCAGTGGGAGCCTACTTTGTTAGGTGACTGCGTACCTTTTGTATAATGGGTCAGCGACTTATATTCAGTGGCGAGCTTAACCGAATAGGGGAGGCGTAGCGAAAGCGAGTCTTAATAGGGCGCTTTAGTCGCTGGGTATAGACCCGAAACCGGGCGATCTATCCATGGGCAGGTTGAAGGTTAGGTAACACTGACTGGAGGACCGAACCGACTACCGTTGAAAAGTTAGCGGATGACCTGTGGATCGGAGTGAAAGGCTAATCAAGCTCGGAGATAGCTGGTTCTCCTCGAAAGCTATTTAGGTAGCGCCTCATGTATCACTGTAGGGGGTAGAGCACTGTTTCGGCTAGGGGGTCATCCCGACTTACCAAACCGATGCAAACTCCGAATACCTACAAGTGCCGAGCATGGGAGACACACGGCGGGTGCTAACGTCCGTCGTGAAAAGGGAAACAACCCAGACCGTCAGCTAAGGTCCCAAAGTCATGGTTAAGTGGGAAACGATGTGGGAAGGCTTAGACAGCTAGGAGGTTGGCTTAGAAGCAGCCACCCTTTAAAGAAAGCGTAATAGCTCACTAGTCGAGTCGGCCTGCGCGGAAGATGTAACGGGGCTCAAACCATGCACCGAAGCTACGGGTATCACCTTTGGTGATGCGGTAGAGGAGCGTTCTGTAAGCCTGTGAAGGTGAGTTGAGAAGCTTGCTGGAGGTATCAGAAGTGCGAATGCTGACATGAGTAACGACAATGCGAGTGAAAAACTCGCACGCCGAAAGACCAAGGTTTCCTGCGCAACGTTAATCGACGCAGGGTTAGTCGGTCCCTAAGGCGAGGCTGAAAAGCGTAGTCGATGGAAAACAGGTTAATATTCCTGTACTTCCAGTTATTGCGATGGAGGGACGGAGAAGGCTAGGCCAGCTTGGCGTTGGTTGTCCAAGTTTAAGGTGGTAGGCTGAGATCTTAGGCAAATCCGGGATCTCAAGGCCGAGAGCTGATGACGAGTGCTCATTAGAGCGCGAAGTGGTTGATGCCATGCTTCCAAGAAAAGCTCCTAAGCTTCAGATAACTGGGAACCGTACCCCAAACCGACACAGGTGGTTAGGTAGAGAATACCAAGGCGCTTGAGAGAACTCGGGTGAAGGAACTAGGCAAAATGGCACCGTAACTTCGGGAGAAGGTGCGCCGGTGAGGGTGAAGCACTTGCTGCGTAAGCCCACGCCGGTCGAAGATACCAGGCCGCTGCGACTGTTTATTAAAAACACAGCACTCTGCAAACACGAAAGTGGACGTATAGGGTGTGACGCCTGCCCGGTGCCGGAAGGTTAATTGATGGGGTTAGCGCAAGCGAAGCTCTTGATCGAAGCCCCGGTAAACGGCGGCCGTAACTATAACGGTCCTAAGGTAGCGAAATTCCTTGTCGGGTAAGTTCCGACCTGCACGAATGGCGTAACGATGGCGGCGCTGTCTCCACCCGAGACTCAGTGAAATTGAAATCGCTGTGAAGATGCAGTGTATCCGCGGCTAGACGGAAAGACCCCGTGAACCTTTACTATAGCTTTGCACTGGACTTTGAGCTTGCTTGTGTAGGATAGGTGGGAGGCTTTGAAGTGGGGACGCCAGTTCTCATGGAGCCATCCTTGAAATACCACCCTGGCAACCTTGAGGTTCTAACTCAGGTCCGTTATCCGGATCGAGGACAGTGTATGGTGGGTAGTTTGACTGGGGCGGTCTCCTCCCAAAGAGTAACGGAGGAGTACGAAGGTGCGCTCAGACCGGTCGGAAATCGGTCGTAGAGTATAAAGGCAAAAGCGCGCTTGACTGCGAGACACACACGTCGAGCAGGTACGAAAGTAGGTCTTAGTGATCCGGTGGTTCTGTATGGAAGGGCCATCGCTCAACGGATAAAAGGTACTCCGGGGATAACAGGCTGATACCGCCCAAGAGTTCATATCGACGGCGGTGTTTGGCACCTCGATGTCGGCTCATCACATCCTGGGGCTGAAGCCGGTCCCAAGGGTATGGCTGTTCGCCATTTAAAGTGGTACGCGAGCTGGGTTTAGAACGTCGTGAGACAGTTCGGTCCCTATCTGCCGTGGACGTTTGAGATTTGAGAGGGGCTGCTCCTAGTACGAGAGGACCGGAGTGGACGAACCTCTGGTGTTCCGGTTGTCACGCCAGTGGCATTGCCGGGTAGCTATGTTCGGAAGAGATAACCGCTGAAAGCATCTAAGCGGGAAACTTGCCTCAAGATGAGATCTCACTGGAGCCTTGAGCTCCCTGAAGGGCCGTCGAAGACTACGACGTTGATAGGTTGGGTGTGTAAGCGCTGTGAGGCGTTGAGCTAACCAATACTAATTGCCCGTGAGGCTTGACCATATAACACCCAAGCAATTTGCGCCGAGGCCAAATTGTGGTGGTGAAGACGAAAGAACCGAAAGTTCGCGACAAACCACAAAGATCACATATCCGAATTGGCTGGAGTATCCATCTGGATGTTCTGGCA
>NZ_JANCLM010000082.1:0-3666 GCF_024259445.1 Pseudomonas sp. DVZ6 | reverse complement strand
CCGATCTGGGCGAAAGCGTCAGCCGGGATTGCCCAGCCCCTGCCAGTGCCGCGCGCCGACGAAGATGAAGCGCAACTGCTGGGTGATCTTTTCCTGCGGCGTCAGTGCCTGTGGATGACCCGGCTCGGGACTGTCGATCAGTTCGGGCAAGGTGGCGAACACGGTCTTGACCACCAGGTCGGCCATCACCGCCAGGGCGGCGCCGTCCAGGTGCTGCCAGCGCGGCATGCGCGCCAGGTCCGTGGCCAGGTCGCTGCTGATGTCCTGGCGCAGGCGGGCAATGGCCTGGCGTACCGGTTGCGAGCCGCCATATTGCTCGCGGGCAAGGAACAGGAACTGCGCCCGGTGGGCGATGACCACGTCGAGGAAGATGCGCACCGAGGCGTCGGTGATGCCGCCCAGTTCGAATTCATTCTGGCGCACCAGGCGAATGGTCTGGCGGAAGGTGGTGTCCACCTCGGCGACCAGGGCCAGGCCCAGGGCATCCATGTCGGGGAAGTGGCGGTAGAAGCCGGTGGGCACGATGCCCGCGGCCTTGGCCACCTCGCGCAGGCTGATGCTGCCGAAGCCACGGCCGCTCTCCATGAGCAGGCAGGCGGCATCCAGCAGGGCCTGGCGGGTTTGTAACTTCTGTTCGGCGCGCGGCAGCATGGGACAGGATTCTATGACTGTACGACTGGGCATTCTGGATAAAAAAACAAAGCCCGGTCAATGGACCGGGCTTGGAGGGGAGCAGGCGCAGTGGGGCGGGTTGTTGTTTTCGGCCATGGCGATCAGCTCACACGGCTGAGTTCGACCAGACGATCCGAGCCACCTTCGGCTACACGGTTGTTGCGTTCGTTGAGGCGATCGGCGCCACCTTCTGCGACACGGTCATTGCGTTGGATCAGGCGATCGGAGCCCCCTTCGGCGACGCGGTCATTGCGTTGGATCAGGCGATCGGAGCCGCCCTCGGCAACGCGGTCGTTGCGTTCGATCAGGCGATCCGAGCCACCTTCGGCGACACGGTTGTTACGTTCGAGCAGGCGCTCGGAACCGCCTTCGGCCAGGCGGCCTGCGCGTTCCTGCAGGCGCTCGGCGCCACCTTCTGCCAGAGTGTTCAGCGGTTGGCTGACGGCGGCGGCGCTGGAGCGCGATTCAGCGCTCAGGTGCTGGTCTTCGGCTGGCAGGGCGAAGGCGTTGGCGGCAAGTACGGACAGGGTCAGGCTCAGCAGCAGATGGCGTTTCATGATTCGGTGCTCCTCGGGGGGGCTGGAAAGTGGGTACGAAGCCAATGCTACGCCTGGTAACTCCAGAGAAAAGTTCATCAGGATAATGGTAACAATCGACGGGATTGATACTGTGCGCGGAAGGCTCTGAATCAATGTTTTCAGGTGTTTTGCAAGCGCTGAGGCACGCTTGATCCCCGGTAACACTGCCGCTGTCCATGGACGAAAAGCTGAGAAAGGCGTCAGGAAAATCCTGGTTATCATGGCGCACGGATTAAACCCGGCGGTTTTTCATCAGTCCGACATAATGAGTGCCATGCAGTCAGGAGAACCATGCAATGACGCGCCCTGCCAGAATCCTCATCTGGACCTTCGCCACCCTCGCCACCCTGCTGGCGATCCTGGTGGTGGTGATCGCCACTTTCGACTGGAACCGCGTCAAGCCGCTGCTTAACGAGAAAGTCTCCGAAGCCCTGCACCGGCCCTTCGCGATCAACGGCAACCTCGCCGTGCACTGGCGCACCGAGCCCGAGGAAGGCGGCTGGCGCGCCTTCGTGCCGTGGCCGCACTTCACCGCCGAAGACCTCACCCTGGGCAACCCCGATTGGCTCAAGGCGCCGCATATGGTCGCCCTGGAGCGCGTGGACTTTCGCCTGGCGCCGTTGCCGCTGATCGTCCAACGCATCAGCATTCCGCGCATCGACCTGGTCAAGCCCAGCGCCAGCCTTGCCCGGCAGGCCGATGGCCGGGCCAACTGGGTGTTCGATTTCGGGCCCAAGGACGAGAACGAAGAGCCGTCGAAGTGGGTGTTGGACATCGGCGCCATTGGTTTCGACCAAGGCAACGTCAGCTTCGACGACCAGACGCTGAAGACCAGCATGAAGGTGCAGGTCGATCCGCTGGGCAAGCCGATCCCGTTCAGCGACATCGTTGGCAAGGCCCGCGCCGAGAAGGCCGGCAATGCCCAGGACTACGCCTTCGGTTTCAAGGCCCAGGGCCGCTACAAGGGCCTGGCGGTGGCCGGCACCGGCAAGATCGGCGGCCTGTTGGCGCTGCAGGACACCAGCCAGCCGTTTCCGCTGCAGGCCGACGTGCGTATCGGCGACACCCGGGTCGCGCTGGCCGGGACCCTGACCGATCCACGCAACCTCGGCGCCCTCGACCTGCGCCTGAAGCTTTCCGGCAGCAGCCTGGGCAACCTCTACCCGCTGACCGGCGTGACCTTGCCCGATACGCCGCCGTACGCCACCGATGGTCATCTGACCGCCAACCTGCATGCCGCCGAGGGTGCGCAGTTCCGCTACGAAGGCTTCAACGGCAAGATCGGCGACAGCGACATCCACGGCGACCTGGCCTTCGTCGCCAGCCAGCCCCGGCCGAAGCTCTCCGGCAACCTGGTGTCCAACCAGCTGCTGTTCAAGGACCTGGCGCCGCTGATCGGCGCCGATTCCAACAGCGAGCAGAAGGCCCGCGGCGGCGCCAGCAAGCAGCCGGCCGGCAAGGTGCTGCCGGTCGAAGAGTTCCGCACCGAGCGCTGGCGGGCCATGGATGCCGATGTGACCTTCGCCGGCAAGCGCATCGTGCACAGCGAGAAGCTGCCGTTCAACGACCTGTCCGCCCATGTGATCCTCGAGGACGGCCTGCTGCGCCTGGAGCCGCTGCGCTTTGGCGTAGCCGGCGGCAACCTCGATTCCAACATCCGCCTGGACGGACGCAGCGCGCCGTTGCAGGGCCGCGCCCGGCTGACCGCGCGTGGCTTCAAGCTCAAGCAGCTGTTCCCCAGCTTCGCGCCGATGCAGACCAGCTTCGGTGAACTCAACGGCGATGCCGACATCAGTGGCCGGGGCAACTCGGTGGCGGCACTGCTGGGCACTTCCAGCGGGGATCTGCGCCTGCTGATCAATGATGGCGCGATCAGCCGCAGCCTGATGGAGATCGCCGGGCTCAACGTCGGCAACTACGTGGTCGGCAAGCTGTTCGGCGATGAAGATGTGAAGATCAACTGCGCCGCGGCGGACGTCGGGATCAAGGATGGCCTGGCCACCACCCGCTTGTTCGTCTTCGACACCGAGAACGCGATCATCTACATCAACGGCACGGCCAACTTCGCCAGTGAGCAACTGGACCTGAAGATCACCCCCGAGTCCAAGGGCCTGCGTCTGTTCTCGTTGCGTTCGCCGTTGTATGTGCGTGGGCCGTTCGCCAAGCCGAGTGCCGGCGTGCAGGCTGTGCCGCTGGCGCTGCGTGGCGCGGGGATGGTGGCGCTTGGCGTGGTGGCCGGGCCGGCGGCGGGGCTGCTGGCGCTGATCGCGCCGAGCAGCGGGGATGAGCCGAACCAATGCACGCCGTTATTGCAGCAGATGCGCGCCGGCAAGGCGCCAGCGGCGGCCGGCAAAGGTCATTGAAGTTCGTGGGAGCGGGGGGGGGGGGGGCGGGGGGCCCCCCCCCCCCCCCCCGG
>NZ_JANCLM010000081.1:0-3713 GCF_024259445.1 Pseudomonas sp. DVZ6 | reverse complement strand
TGCGTCCCGAAAAGCAACGCACCTCTGCTGTGGAATACACAACGTGGGAGCGGGCTTGCCCCGCGATCAGGCCAGCCCAGGCAACATCACGGTCAGATCCGGCCTCATCGCGGGGCAAGCCCGCTCCCACGGTGGTCCTCTACAGAGACCGCGCACCAACACTGAAACCCCGGGGCCGCTACGCGCCCCATTCGCGGCACAAGGCCGCTCCTACCCGACTTATACTGGCCCGACCACAAGCATTAACCTGGACCACCGAATGAAACCCTTCGACGACCTGATAGCCGAAGCCAACGCAGCCGATGTGACCGGCTGGGGCTTCGACTGGCTGGCAGGACGCGCCTCCGAGCAGCGCCCACCGTGGGCCTATGCCCAGCTCCTTGCGCAGCGCCTGGGTGCCGTCAGCGCAGCGCTGGACCTCGACACCGGCGGCGGAGAGGTACTGGATGAGGCACCGCACTTTCCACCCCTCATGTGCGCAACTGAAGCCTGGCCGCCCAACGCCCGCAAGGCGCACGAGCGCCTGAAACCGCGCGGCGTTGAAGTCGTGCAGGTCGCACCCGGTGCCGCGCTCCCATTTGCCGACGCCTCATTCGAGCTAGTCACCTCACGCCACCCTGTACAACCGGACTGGCCCGAGATTCATCGCGTCCTCCGACTTGGTGGACACTACTTCGCCCAGCACGTAGGGCCAGCCTCGGCCTTCGAGTTGATCGAGCATTTCCTGGGGCCATTGCCACGTGAGCGGCAACTGCGCGATCCGCAGGACGAAGTGGCAGCAGCGCAGGCAGCCGGGCTGACGGTGACTGACCTGCGCACAGCCCATTGCCGCATGCTGTTCCATGATGTAGGCGCAGTCGTGTGGATTCTTCGCAAATGCGTATGGTGGGTGCCGGACTTCTCTGTGGATAAGTACCGCGCTGAACTGCTGGCCCTGGATAGCCAGATGCGCCAGGGCGAGCCTTTTGTCGCGCATTCGACCCGTCATCTCATTGAAGCGAGGCGTTAAGCGGGCGCAGGCCGAGGCAGCCGCTATCGATCGATAGCGGCCATGAACCCTCACATCCCGTTGGCGAATTCCGGCTCCTCCATTTCGACCCGCGCATTCATCCCCCTGAGCGCCCTGGCATATTCGCCCAGCACCTGAAGCGCCCAGTCGGCCCGGCGACGAATGCGCAGGTCTTGCGTACTCGCGCTTTGCGGGCCATTCATCACGTCCTCCACCTGGCGCACGATCAACTGCTCGGGCAGGTAGCAGATGCGGCAGTTCTTGTAGCTGGATGCACGCAATTCAGACAGCGGGTAGCTCCCGCCCTGGCCAGAGGACACCCCGACCAGCAGCGCCGGCTTGTGCCCCAACTCGCGGTAGCCGGCGTAGACGAACAGGTTCTTCAGCGCCGGGCAGGCCATGCCGTGCCATTCCGGGGTCAGCACCACCAGGGCATCGGCTTCACGCAGCAGGGCTGCATACTCGGCCCAGAGTCCGTGTTCATCCTTGGCTGGCCACAACGGCAGCGGCGCACGTCCCAGATCGAGCACCCTCGGCAGCTCGCTCAGTTGCAATGCCTGCAGGCGTTGGGCGAGAAAGGCGGCCACCTTCGCCGACTGGCTGTCCGGCTGGCTAGAGCCGGCCACGAGTACGATATTCAGGCTCATTTGGCCAGCTCCTGATCCGATTCAGTCGACATGCTGGTCGACTTGCCACGTACCAGCGGCCAGAACAGCTCCTCCTGCCAGCTGACCGGGCGCATGCCTTCGATACCGTAATGTTGTGGGCGGCGGCGGGTGATCTTTGCCGTGCCGAACAGCACGTCCCAGAAGAACAGCAGGTTGCCGAAGTTGCCCTTGTAATGCGTCACCCCGTCATCGGCGCTCAGGCCGTGATGCGCCGAGTGGGTCGCGGGAGTGGAAATCGTCCGTTCCAGCAGCCACATCACGGGCCGCAGTGCGCGTATGCGGTAAAGCTTGTCATCCCAGGGCACGCTGCTGTGGGCGCCGAAGATGACCAGCATCTTGACGATCAGGTAGCCGAAGTACACAGGCGCCAACCCCAGTTAGATCAGGGCCCCGCTGGACCACAGACCGGGCATCAGCAGGTAATAGAAGCTGTTGTTGCGATAGACGATGCGAATGCTCATGTAGGGCGCTGAATGATGTGCGCGGTGCAGCGAGTAGAGCAGGGGCACCTTGTGGCTGAGGCGATGCCACCAGTACTGGGTCATGTCGTCCAGCACCAGGAACAGGACGAGCCCAAGCACCCAGTGCAGGCCGGCGAGGCTGTCCTTCAGTTGCGGCGCGAAGTGTTCCAGCAGGCTGTTGCTGAGGAACGTGACCAACGGCAGGGTGACCACCATCAGCAAGGCGCTGCCGACGATCTCGATGATCGCGTCCCGGCGTTTGCCGCGGGGCTGACGGAAGCAGGCGCAGGTGATTTCGAGGAGGATGAAGCCGATCAGGATGGCGAGAATAATCGGTATCGGGCTGTTTGTTATTGTTGTGCTCATGGCATTCTCCGGTGGGTGCCGATCAAGGCGGTGCCCACCCATAAGAATTCACGAAGCCGTCAGACGATATGCGCGAAACGGACAGAATCCCCCGAGAACCGGCCAACCCATCGCCCGAGCGATTCCACCGCGGCCCGCTCGGGCGGGTCCTGGAGCGCTACCTTCAGACGCATTCGCTGAAGGCGCGCAGCAACTACAGCATGCTTGCGCTGGAGCAGCTTTGGGCCAAGGCGGCCAGCCATGATCCGGCCATCGGCTTGCACCTGTTCTCGCACTTCAGCCGCCAGGACTGGCATGTGCTGGCCCAGGGCTGCCTATACAGCGCCACGCTGGCCGAGGCCATCCGCTTCTGGGCGCGCTATGCACGGCTGGCATCGGACATGGATACCCTGGCGCTGGTCGAGGAGGGTGATTGCCTCGGGGTGGAATTGCGTATCGATGCGCCAGCCAGCCTGGTGCGCTATATGGTCGAGCACTACAGTGTGATGTCCCTCAGCGTGATGGGCGTGGGGTTGGGCGCGGCGGTCGTGCCGCAGCGGGCGTGCTTCGCTCACCGTCGGCCGGCGTATTACCCGGAGTACCGCGAGTGGTTTGGTGAAGATATCCAGTTCGACTGCGGGTACAACCGCTTGTACTTCAATCGTACCCAGCTGGACATGCCATTGCTGACCCAGCATGCCGGGATGATGGAGGTGGTGAGCCAGGAGCTGGAGCGTCGGTTGGCGCAGCAGTCCCAGCTCAGTGGCTGGTCGGCCCGGGTGGCCCAGGGCATCCGCCAGGGCCTGATCACGGGCCGATCGCTTACCCTGGAGGCTCAGGCACAGGAGCTTCACCAGAGTGCGCGTACCTTGCGTCGGCGGCTGGAGGATGAGGGGACCAGTTTTCGTGTGCTGCTTGATCGGGTTCGTGCGGAGCTTGAGCAGTACCTGGAGATGCAGGGGGATAGCCGATCGCAGATTGCTGTACAGCTTGGCTACAGTGACCTGGCGGCTTATGTCCATGCGCGCAAGCGCTGGCGGTCGCTGTAGGAACTGGCCGCTGAGGCACCGAATTGCAGGTACAAAAAAAGACGCCCATTGGGCGTCTTCTTATTAGGATTTGGTGGGCCGGGGGGATTTGAACTTAAATTACATCTAATTGATTTTTAGGTTTATTTCCTATCCTTGTTTGCTACGTGGAATACCGTATGGAATGCCGTTTGCTCTGAAG
>NZ_JANCLM010000080.1:0-5710 GCF_024259445.1 Pseudomonas sp. DVZ6 | reverse complement strand
ACGCTCCACCGCGATGCCCACCAGCACATCCGGCCCCACGCCCTGCTCGCGCAGCTTGTGCGCCAGGCGATTGGCGCGACGGTTGAGCTGGTCGTAGCTCAGCGCCTGCCCGGCGAAGGTCACGGCGACCGCTTCAGGCGTACGCGCCGCCTGCGCTTCGATCAACTCCTGGGCACAAGCCGAGCTTGGATAACGCTGCACGTCGGCTTTCCACTCGCCCTGCTCAGCCACATCGAGCAACGGCAACTGCGCCACACGCTGCGCGTGGTCCTGGCAAATGCCCTGCAACAGGTTGCGCCAATGCCGGCCGATGCGCTCGACCGTGGCCGGGTCGAACAGCGAGGCGGCGTAGGTCAGTGCCGCGATCAGCCCGCCGTCGTGTTCGGCGGTGTTGAGGATCAGGTCGAACTGGGTGGTCTGCCCTTCCCAGCTCAAGCCCTCGACCTGCAGCTCGCCGAGCTGACGGGCCATGCCCGGGCTTTCGGCCTGGTGGTTGAACAGCACCTGGAACAGCGGGTTGTGGCTCATGCTGCGCTCAGGCTGCAGCGCCTCGACCAGTTGCTCGAACGGCAGGTCCTGATGCGCCTGGGCCTGCAGCGCGGCCTCGCGGACCTGCTGCAGCAACACGGTGAAGGTGGTCTGCGGCGCGAACTCGGCCTTGAGCACCTGGGTGTTGACGAAGAAGCCGATCAGCCCCTGGGTTTCGGCCCGGGCACGGTTGGCCACCGGCACGCCGACACGGATATCGGCCTGGCCGCTGTAGCGGTGCAGCAGCGTCTGGAACGACGCCAGCAACAGCATGAACAGGGTCACCCCCTGCTGACGCGCCAAGGTCTTGAGCGCCTGGGCCAGGGAGGCATCGATATCGATGGCCAGGCGCGCGCCGTGGAAGTTCTGCACCGACGGCCGCGGACGGTCGACGGGCAGCTCCAGCAGCGGCTGCTCGCCGGCCAGCTGCTGGCGCCAGTAGCCGAGCTGGCGCTCCTGCTCGCCCGCTTCCATCCAGTCGCGCTGCCACAACGCGTAGTCGGCGTACTGGATCGGCAGCTCAGCCAGGGTAACCGGCGAGCCCTGGCGCAAGCCTTGGTAAAGACGGATCAGCTCGTCCACCAGGATCGGCGTGGACCAGCCATCGGAGACGATATGGTGCACGGTGAGAATCAGCACATGCTCATCAGACCCCAGCACCAGCAGCCTGACCCGCAGCAGTGGGCCCTGTTGCAGGTCGAAGGGTTGCTGCACCTCGGCCTCCACCCGTGCACGGATGGCCGCTTCCAGATTTGCCGGATCGGCAACCGCGAACGGCTCAACCGCCAATGCCAGCGGCAAGGGCGGATGGACGACCTGCACCGCGCCGTCACCCTCCTGGCGGAAGGTGGTGCGCAGGGTCTCGTGGCGCGCCACCAGGCTGTCGAAGCTGCGCTGCAACGCCTCGATATCCAGCGCGCCCTTGAGCCGCAGCGCCGCCGGAATGTTGTAGGCGGCGCTGTGCGGATCGAGCTGCCAGAGGAACCACTGGCGCTGCTGTGCGTATGAAAGCGCTGCCCCGTCCGCAGAGTCCCTTCTGAAGATCGGGGTGACCCCGTAGAGGTTGACACCCTGGCGCTTGAGCAAGGCTGCCAATGCCTTGCGCTCCCTGGTGGACAGCGACTTTACGGAGTCGAGCAGCTCTTGCACTTTGAATGTCTCCCGCTAAGCGATCAGATTATCTATTTCCTGTGCAGTAAGACGTTTCAAGGCCTCCAGGGATTTAGTCAGTTCGTCATGGGCGTTGGCGACCTGCCCCGACTTGCGTTCGACCACCTGGCTGAAATCGGCCAGGGTGGCCTGCTCGAACAGCTCGTTCAGGCTCAGGTCGACGCCCAGTTGCTCGCGCACCCGGCCGATCACCTGGACAATCAGCAACGAGTGCCCACCCAGGTCGAAGAAGTTGTCCTGCAGCCCCACCCGCTCGACATGCAGCACCTCGGCCCAGATCGCCGCCAGCTTGCGCTCCAGCTCCGTGACCGGCGCCACATGGGCCGGCTGCAGCTGGCTGGCGTCCGGCAGCGGCAGGGCCTTGCGGTCCAGCTTGCCGTTGGGGGTCTGCGGCATGCGCGCAAGGCCCACCAGGTGGCTCGGCACCATATAGTCCGGCAGCCCGGCCTTGAGGTGCGCGCGCAGCTCGCCGCGCAGCGCTTCCACGCCTTGCTGCGCGTCGTGCAGCACCAGGTAAGCCGCCAGCTGTTTGCCGGTCGGGCCGTCGATATCGATCACCGCGGCCTCGCGGATCGCCGGGTGCAACAGCAGGCGCTCCTCGATTTCGCCCAGCTCGATGCGGAAGCCACGGATCTTCACCTGGTGGTCCAGGCGCCCGACATACTCGATCACGCCGTCGTCGCGGTAGCGGGTCAGGTCGCCGGTGCGGTACAGGCGCGCGCCCGGCTCGCTGGCGAACGGATCCGGCACGAAGCGCTCGGCGGTGAGGCCCGGACGGTTGTGGTAGCCCCGCGCCAAGCCATCGCCGCCGATCAGCAGCTCGCCGCGCGCGCCTTGCGCCAACACGTCGAGCTCGTCACTGACCACGTGCAGGCGGGTGTTGGCCAGCGGACGGCCCAGCCACACATCGTCGCTGGCGGTCAGGTAGTGGCAGGCCGACCAGATGGTGGTCTCGGTCGGGCCGTAGACGTTCCACACATGCCCGGCCTGGGCAATCAGGCGCTGGGCCAGCTCGGCGCTCAGCGCCTCGCCGCCGCACAGCACCTTCTTGCCGGCGAAGGCACCGGGCGCCGCAGCATCCAGCAGCATGCGCCAGGTCGATGGCGTGGCCTGGACGACGCTGACCGCCTGGGCCTGGATCACCGCCAGCAAGGCCTGCGGGTCCTTGTTCACCTGCTCGCCCAGCAACACCACGCTAGCGCCGCGCAGCAACGGCAGGTACAGCTCGAGGCCGGCGATATCGAACGACAGCGAGGTCAGCGACAGCACCTTGTCCTGGGCGTCGATGCCCGGCTGGCGCGCCATGCTGCACAGGAAGTTGACCAGCGCGTCGTGGCGGATGGTCACGCCCTTGGGCTTGCCGGTGGAGCCGGAGGTGTAGATCACGTACGCGAGGTTTTCCGGCAGTGCCAGCTGGCGCGGATTGTCCTCGCCGTGCTCGGCTGGCAGCGGCTGGTCCAGGCACAGGCTGTGCACCTGCGGCGGAATCGGCAGGCGCTGCAGCAGGCTGGACTGGGTCAGCAGCAGCGCGATGCCGCTGTCCTCCATCATGTAAGCCAGGCGGTCCTCGGGGAACTGCGGGTCCAGCGGCACATAGGCGCCACCAGCCTTGAGCACCGCCAGCAGGCCGACCAGCATGTCAAGGCTGCGCTCCACGGCGATCCCCACCAGCACATCGGGGCCGACGCCCAGGCTGCGCAGGTGATGGGCCAGGGCGTTGGCGCGACGGTTAAGCTGCTCATAGCTCAGCGACTGCTCGCCCAGCACCGCAGCGATGGCCTGCGGCGTGCGTGCGGCCTGCGCCTCGATCAACTGCTGGACGGTCTGCCCGCGTGGATAGTCGGCGGCGCTGTCATTCCAGGCGTGCAGGGTGCGCTCGCGCTCCTCGCGGCTCAGCAGCGGCAGTTCGGCAACCCGCTGCCCGGCGTCCTGGCAGATGCCCTGCAACAGGTTGCGCCAGTGCTCGGCCATGCGCGCCACGCTGGCGGCCTCGAACAGGCTGGTGGCGTAGGTCAGGGTCGCGCTCAGGCCGCCTTCGTGCTCGGCGGTGTCCAGGGTCAGGTCGAACTGCGCGGTCTGCTTGTCCGAGACCAGACCCTGCAGGCTGAGGCCCGCCAGCTCGCGGGATTCGCCCAGCACCTGGGTCTGGTGGTTGAACAGCACCTGGAACAGCGGGCTGTGGCTCAGGCTGCGCTCCGGCTGCAGGGCCTCGACCAGTTGTTCGAAGGGCAGCTCCTGGTGCGCCTGGGCGCCCAGGGCGGCGTGCTTGACCTGTTGCAGCAGCTCGTCGAAGCGCAGTTGCGGCTGGAAACGGGCATCCAGCACCTGGGTGTTGACGAAGAAGCCGATCAGCCCTTCGGTCTCGGCCCGGGTGCGGTTGGCCACTGGCACGCCGACGCGGATGTCTGCCTGACCGGAATGGCGATGCAGCAAGGCCTGGAACGAAGCCAACAGGAGCATGAACAGGGTCACGTCCTGTTGCCCGGCCAGCGCCTTGAGCTGGGCAACCAGGCCCGGCTCCAGGCTCACCTGCAGGCGAGCGCCGTCGTATTGCTGCACGGCGGGACGCGGGTGGTCGGTGGCCAGCTCGAGGATCGGCTGGCTGCTGCCCAGGCGCGCTTGCCAGTAGTCCAGCTGGCGCTGTTGCTCGCCAGCCTCCATCCACTGGCGCTGCCAGGCGGCGTAGTCGGCGTACTGAAACGCCAGGGCCGGCAGCTGCGGGGCCTTACCCTGCAGATGGCTTTCATAGCCGCGCACCAGTTCGTCGACCATGATCGGCATCGACCAGCCGTCGGCAACGATATGGTGCAGGGTCAGCACCAGCACATGCTCGTCGGCGGACAGGCGCAGCAGGCGGGCGCGTAGCAGCGGGCCGCGCTCGAGGTTGAACGGCTCGCGCACCTGGGCCTCGACCCAGGCCTGCAGCGCCGTTTCATCCAGGGCAGCCGACGCGACCTGCAGCGGAACATCGAGCGTCGGGTGCACCACCTGTTCGGCGCTGTCGCCCTGCTGCCTGAAGGTGGTGCGCAGGGTTTCGTGACGGGCGATCAGCGCGGCGAAGCTGCTGCGCAGGGCCTCGATATTCAGTTCGCCCTTCAGACGCAGGGCCGAAGGGATGTTGTGGGCGGCGCTGTCCGGCTCCAGCTGCCAGAGGAACCACTGGCGTTGCTGGGCGTAGGACAACGGCAGCGGCTGGCTGCGGTCCACGACAGTGAACGCCGGCGCCTGGCTGGCCGAACCCTGGCCGGCAGCCTGGGCGAAGGCCAGCAGGTCGGCGGACTCGAACAGGCTGCGCAGCGGGATTTCCAGCTCCAAGCGCTGGCGGATCCGCGAGGTCACTTGGGTGGCCAGCAACGAGTGGCCACCGAGCTCGAAGAAGTTGTCGTGCAGGCCCACCTGCTCGACCTTCAGCACTTCGCTCCAGATCGCGGCCAGTTGTTGTTCCAGCGCCGTGCGTGGCGCCACGTAGCCTTGTTGCAGTTGGCTGGCGTCGGGCTTGGGCAGGGCCTTGCGGTCCAGCTTGCCGTTGGCCGTCAGCGGCCACTGGTCCAGCACAAGGAAGTGGGTCGGGACCATGTAGTCCGGCAGGTTGGCTTTCAGGTGCTGTTTCAGCGTGTCACGCAACGTTGCGTGGTCTGCATTTACATCTTGGGCGATCAGGTAAGCGGCCAGTTGCTTGCCCCCTGCCCCGTCGATATCCAGCACCAGCACTTCGCGTACGGCGGCATGCTCTTGCAGGCGTGCCTCGATTTCGCCCAGTTCGATACGGAAGCCACGGATCTTCACCTGATGGTCGATCCGGCCCACGTATTCGATCACGTCCTGACCGCGATAACGGGCCAGGTCGCCGGTGCGGTACAGACGTCCGCCTTCGCTGGAGAACGGATCCGGTACGAAGCGTTCGGCGGTCAGCGAGGCACGGTTGTGGTAACCGCGGGCCAGGCCGGCATGGCCAACGTGCAGCTCGCCCGTGCAGCCCTTGGCCACCGGATTGAAATCGGCATCCAGTACA
>NZ_JANCLM010000008.1:0-142433 GCF_024259445.1 Pseudomonas sp. DVZ6 | reverse complement strand
ACCAAAACAATCACCAGAGAACCAGAGAACCAGAGAACCAGAGAACCAGAGAACCAGAGAACCAGAGAACCAGAGAACCAGAACCCTACCCCAAAGCCCTCTCCACAGCCCCCCCCACCAAACGCTCCATCAACCCAACCCCCTCCACCTCACCCAGCCCCTTCCCCCGCAACATCCCAGGCAACTGGTTCAACAGCGTCGCCAGCACATGCCCGGTAGCCGCCAGGACCTCGGCCCCCAGCCGCGCCTGTGGCGCAATCAACCGCAGGAGCCCGGTTTCATAGCGCTCCCGCAGGCCCGCCAGACGCGCCTGCTGCTCCCCGGTCAGGCAGCAAAAATCCCGCTCGGCCAGACGAAACTGCAACGGTCGCTCCGCATGCAACTGCCAGTGCGCGGCAATCAGGCAAGCCAGCACTGGCCGGCCCTGGGCCCGCGCCCGACGGCCCAGGTCCAGGGTGGCCTGCAACTCCTCGTACAACTCCTCGATCAAGTCATACAACAGGTCCTGCTTGCTGGGGAAATGGTGGTACAGCGAGCCCGCGGTCAAGCCCACGTGCGCCGCCAGCTCACGCATGCTGACCTGGCCGAAGCCTTTTTCGGCGAACAGGGCCATGGCCCGGTCACGCCGCTCCTCGAAGTTGGCGCAGCGCAGCGCCGCGTTGACCGGGGGCATCACGCGGCTCCTCTAGTAGGTGAAGAAGCCGCGGCCGCTCTTGCGCCCGAGGTAACCGGCGGCAACCATCTCCTTGAGCAGTGGGGCGGGGCGGTACTTGCTGTCGTTGAAGCCTTCGTGGAAGGCCTCCATGATCGCCAGCAAGGTGTCCAGGCCCACCAGGTCGGCCAGGGCCAGCGGGCCGATCGGCTGGTTGCAGCCCAGGCGCATGCCGGTGTCGATGTCCTCGGCGCTGGCCAGGCCTTCCTGGAACACGAAGATCGCCTCGTTGATCATCGGCACCAGGATCCGGTTGACCACGAAGCCCGGACGGTTGCCGGCAGTGATCGGGGTCTTGCCGAGCTTCTCGGTGACCAGCAGCGCCTGGGCGTAGGTCGCATCGCTGGTCTGCAGGCCCCGGATGATCTCGACCAGCGCCATCATCGGCACCGGGTTGAAGAAGTGCACGCCGATGAAACGCTGCGGCTGCTCGATGCTGGCCGCCAGTTGGGTGACCGACAGCGACGAGGTGTTGGTGGCGATCAGGCACTCGGCACCGACATTGGCGGCCACCTGCTGCAGGATGCGCTGCTTGAGGGCGAGGTTCTCGGTGGCCGCCTCGATCACCAGCTGCGCGTCCGCCAACTGGGCGTAGTCGGTGCTGGTGCGGATGCGCGCCTTGGCTGCGCTGGCCTTGTCGGCGTCGATGGTGCCCTTGCCGACCTGGCGCTCCAGGTTCTTGCCCAGGGTCGCCACGCCGCGCTCCAGCGCGGCGTCGGAGACGTCCACCAGCAGGACCTGGTAGCCGGCCAGCGCGCACACCTGGGCGATGCCGTTGCCCATGGTGCCGGCGCCGATCACGGCGATGCGTTCGATGTTCATGTTGCTGACTCCTTTCAGACGCGTTCGAAGACGACGGCGATGCCTTGGCCGCCGCCGATGCACATGGTGGCCAGGGCGTAGCGGCCCTGGACGCGGTGCAGTTCATGGATGGCCTTGGTGGCGATGATCGCGCCGGTGGCGCCGACTGGGTGGCCGAGGGAAATGCCCGAACCGTTGGGGTTGACCTTCTCCGGGTCGAAGCCCAGGGCGCGGGCAACGGCGCAGGCCTGGGAGGCGAAGGCTTCGTTGGATTCGATCACGTCCAGGTCGGCGACCTTCAGGCCGGCCTTCTCCAGCACCTTCTGCGTGGCCGGGATCGGGCCCAGGCCCATCAGTGCCGGCTCCACGCCGGCGTGGGCGTAGGCGACGATCCGCGCCAGTGGCTTGAGGCCCTGGCGGCGCACGGCGTCACCGGTGGCCAGGACCAGGCCGGCGGCGCCGTCGTTGATGCTGCTGGCGTTGCCGGCGGTGACGGTGCCGTCCTTCTTGAATACCGCCTTCATGGCCGCCAGCTGTTCGGCGCTGGCGTCGCCGCGCACGTTCTCGTCCACGGCGAATTGCACGGGGCCTTTGCGGGTCTTGATCTCGATCGGCACGATCTGGCCGTCGAAGCGGCCCTCGGCAATGGCGCGGGCGGCACGGCGCTGGCTGGTCAGGGCGACCTCGTCCTGCATCTCGCGGCTGATGCCGTGGGCCGCCGCGACGTTCTCGGCGGTGATGCCCATGTGGAAGTGCTCGAACGGGTCCTGGAGGATGCCGACCATGTAGTCGATGCCCTGCAGGTCGCCCATGCGCGCGCCCCAGCGGGCCTGTGGCAGCAGGTAGGGGCCGCGGCTCATGGATTCGGCGCCGGCGGCCAGGGCGATGTCGCTGTCGCCCAGCAGCAGGCCCTGGGTGGCTGAAACGATGGCCTGCAGACCCGAGCCGCACAGGCGGTTGACGCTGAAGGCCGGGGTTTCCTTGGGGATGCCTGCGTTCATGGCCGCGACCCGCCCCAGATAGGCGTCGCGTGGCTCGGTGGGGATCACATTGCCCATCACCACATGGCCGATCTGCTCGGCGGCGATGCCCGAACGCTCGATGGCGGCGCGGGTCACCTGGGTGGCGAGGTCGGCCAGTGGCAGGTCCTTGAGCGAACCGCCGAAGCTGCCGATGGCCGAACGTACCGCGCTGACGACAAAGATTTCTGTGCTGCTCATGGGGGCTCCGTTTGCGAAGGCGTGGCGGGGTGGGGGTGGCTCTGCGAGAATGGCGGCCGCACCCTCCCGGGGTGGATCGAGTCTAGGCAAAGGCCTTCAGGTGGCCTATGCCGGATCTGTTCAATCAACCTGGCATTTTTTGCCACTCAGCATAGACAGCGGACTTCTGCCATGCGCGATAGCGATACGGTCGCGGTGTATTTCCTCAATGCCATGCTCCACGCCCTGCGTGAGCGGCCACAGGCGCGCGACGCCCATCTGCGGGCGGTGGGCATTGATCCGCAGGTGCTGGCCGAGCCCCTGGCGCGGGTGCCGGCCAAGGCTTTCGCGCAACTGTGGCTCGCGCTGATCGACGAGCTGCACGACGAGTTCTTCCATCTCGACAGCCACGGCATGCCCCTGGGCAGCTTCGCCCTGATCTGCCGCGGGCTGATCCAGGAGCCTACCCTGGGCAAGGCGCTGCGCCAGTGCCTGGGCAGTTTCGCCCTGTTCTTGCGCGACCTGAACGGCAGCGTCACGGTGCGCGGTGCGCGCACGGTGATCAGCGTGCAGTCGAACATCGCCGATCCGCTGACCCGGGTCTATGCCGAGGAAACCTACCTGGTGCTGGTGATCGGCTTGTTGTGCTGGCTGGCGGGAAGGCGCATCGCCATCGACCGCACCGAACTGGCCCTGGCGCGGCCGGCGCAGGAGGACGACGCGTTGCTGTGGGGGCCGGACTTGCGCCTGGGCAGCGGGCGTACCGAGGTGGAGTTCGACAGCGCCTGGCTGCGCCTGCCGGTGGTGCAGGACCTGGCGGCGCTGAAGGGTTTCCTGCGCAGCGCGCCGCAGGGGCTGGTGATTCGCTTTCGCAACCAGAACGGCCTGGTGGCCGAGGTCTACCGCCACCTGCGTGCCCGCCACTACGGGCAGTGGCCGACCCTCAAGGTCATGGCCGAGCGGCAGGGGCTTGGCGCCAGCAGCTTCCGCCGCCGGCTGGAGCGGGAAGGGCGCTCGTACCAGCAGATCAAGGACGAGGTGCGTCGAGCAATGGCTTTCGAGCTGCTGCGCGAAGGGTGCCTGAGCATTGCCGAGATCGCCGAGCATACCGGGTTCCAGGAGCCCAGCGCGTTTCACCGAGCGTTCAAGAAATGGACCGGGCAGAGTCCGGGCAGTTACCGGGCCAAGGGGAAACATGATTCGTGGTGTACTACGTAGTACGTAATATTCGGGGCAGGTGTCGGGCGATAAACTTGCAGCACCCATCAGATCGAGCGCAGACAGCACAAGACAGTTGCTCCCACATTTGTTGCAACGTGCCGAACCTGTCAGCCTATGGTTGCCCGCCTTGGTGCATGTCTTGAGACAGGTGGGGCGACAGCGCTGTCCACGCTGAGACCGCGTCGGACCCACAAGGCGGACCAGGTAATGGCACAGGATTGACTGGCCCGAAACAGATGTGGGAGCAACTGTCTTGCTCAATTTTTAGAATCTGGCGCGATCCCTGTGGGAGCGGGTTTACCCGCGAAGCAGGCGACGCGGTACCTGGCACCGGCTATGCCGGTGTTCGCGGCTGAAGCCGCTCCCACAGCGACCGCGCGGCCCTCAAGCCACGCGCTACGCCTGTGGGAGCAACTGTCTTGCTCAATTTTTAGAATCTGGCGCGATCCATGTGGGAGCGGGTTTACCCGCGAAGCAGGCGACGCGGTACCTGGCACCGGCTATGCCGGTGTTCGCGGCTGAAGCCGCTCCCACAGCGACCGCGCAGCCCTCAAGCCACGCGCCACGCCTGTGGGAGCAACTGTCTTGCTCAATTTTTAGAATCTGGCGCGATCCCTGTGTGGGCCTTGCGTCGCGATGCGCCGCGCTCGATATCATAGGCGCTGAATTTCTCTCGGCGAACACCCCAGTGCCCAAACCAGCCACTGGCGCAGCATCGTCGGGGTATAGAGGTTGCCGGTGCGGAACGAAAACACGCCGTACTGTTGCGCCTTGCGCGCCTGCCCGGTCATCGCCGTGCGCCAGAAGGCGCGGGGCGGCAGGCATTGGTAGGGGTTCATGGGCTATCCGTGCAGCTCAAGGCTGTAGATGAGATCGTCGTGCCAGCGGCCACCGAGGCGGTAGGCCTCGGGCACACGGCGGGCGAGGGTGAAGCCGCACTTCTCCAGGACCCGGCAGGAGGCAGTGTTGCCGTCGGTGACGGTGGCCTCCAGCGAGGTGAGGTCGGTGGCGATGGCGAAGTCCACGATCACCCGCAGCGATTCACTGCCCAGGCCCTGGCCGTGCCACTCGGGCAGCAGCAGGTAGCCGCACTCGGCATGCCCTGGGCGCAGCACGCGCAGGCCGGTGACTCCGACGTCCCGGCCGCTGGCCTTGTCGGTCATCACCAGGCACAGCCAGTGTTCGGCGCCGGGTGACCAGTCCGGCAGGCGATGCTCGAACCCCCGGCGCACTTCGCTTTCCGGCAGCTCGTCGAACACATGGCGCATGGTCTCGGGCTCGCGGTGGAGCCTGAGGAACAGCGGCCAGTCGGCTTCGGCCAGGGGGCGCAGGTACAACCGATCGGTGTGCAGCTCCAGCATCCGGTGCTCCTTGCGGGATTGGGAGGGCTGGAGGATTTGTACGCCGGGTTGCCTTGAGGTTCAAGCCTTTGTCCGCTGTTTGCGCGATGTGCTGAACAAGCGTCACGGTCCGATGCGCCACGGGCTTGCGGCTCTACTAATCTCAAAGGGCTATTCAAATAACCTTGCGTCCCACCGGAGGTTGACCATGAGAGGCTTGAGCCGCGCACTGGATGATTTTCAGAATGACATCGTCGGTGGCGATTACCTGCACGCCATCAACTGCATGAACGAACTGCTGACCGAGTACCGCCAGGGGCTGTCCGACACGCTCTGGCGGGAAAGTGTGGTCGATCAGTGTCGTCAGCACCCGATATTCCAGTTGCTCAAGCAAGATCCCTATACATCACGCGCCTTCGACAAACCCAGAGGTTATCCGGGGGATGCGGTGATGCTGGACTACGCCTACTACCAACAGCCGCCATCGGATGCCAGCGAGCTGGGCAAGCGGATCTTCAACGTCGTGACCTCTAGCCCGAATGCGCTCAGTGTGCGTTGGCGGCGCGAGCATATCGCCTGGTTGATCGAGCAAATGGCAGGCCAACGGGAAACGTTGGCGCTGATGAGTGTGGCTTGCGGACATTGCCGGGAGCTGGAGCTGCTTACGCCATCGACCCGCGCGCGCATCACCCGTTTCGTTGCCTTTGACAATGATGCCGAGACGCTGGCTCAGGCTAGGCAAGTCTCTCCCGAGATCACGACTTGGCAGTGCAATGTCAAGAGCTTGCCTGAAAACGGTGAGCACAACGGCTTCGACTTCATCTACAGCATTGGTATCTACGACTATCTCAGCCACGCCCAGGCAGCGAAGCTCACCACCTGGCTGATGGCCAGACTCAATCCGGGGGGGCGAATGCTGATTGCGAACTTCACTGCGGACAACTGGGGGCGGGGCTACATGGAAGCGTTCATGGACTGGAACCTGGTGCTTCGATCACGCGAGCAGATGAGAGGGTTCATACCCCAAGGCGCGTCAACGCACACCTGCCTGTACTTCGATCCCTACCGGAATGTCATCTATCTATTGCTCAGCCGACCCGCCAGCTAGGCCGTCAGGCACCTGACCGGACTCCGTGATTAAACGATCAGCTCCGTGTCCATCCTTTGGTGCGCTGGGGTAAAATCTGCACTTCACCCCGGCGCCAACACCCGTCAGACAAAGGACTGTATGCCCGCCATCCCGCTACTGCGTCGTCTTTTCGCAGGTTTCGTCCTTGCAGTGCTCACCGGCTGCCAGCCCGAGCCTGCACCGCCCCTCGACCAGCAACTCTACATCTGGCAACGCCAGTGGCGGCCGGCCCACGAACAGGCCCTGGCCGATAGCCGCGCCGACTTCTCGACCCTGCGTGTGCTGGCCTTGCAGGCCCAGCCCAAGGCAGGCTGGAGCAGGGCGCTGGTCAACCTGCCTCAGCTCAAGGCCGATGGCCGCCCGGTGATCGCCGTGGTGCGGCTGGACGGTCAGCTGCCCGCGCTCGACCAGCAGCTGGCCGGCACCCAGATCGCCCAATTGCTGGCCGACTGGCAGGCCGCCGGCTTGACCCCAAGCGGGCTCGAGATCGACCATGACAGCGGCAGCGCCCGCCTGCCGGGCTATACCGAATTCCTCCTGAAACTGCGCGAGCAACTGCCGCCGGGCCTGAAACTGAGCATCACCGCGCTGCCCGCCTGGCTCGACAGCCCGCACCTGCCGGCGTTGTTGCAGGCGGTGGACAGCAGCGTGTTGCAGGTACACGCGGTGAGCGATCCCCGTCGAGGCCTGTTCGATCCGCTCCAGGCGAAGACCTGGGCCGAACGCTGGAGTCGTGTCGGTGACAGGCCGTTCTACCTGGCCTTGCCCGCCTATGGCGTCGCGCTGTTGCCGGATACCGGCGGTGCGCCGGTGGTGGAAAGCGAAACCCCATTGAACCGGCCCGGCGAGCGCCGCGAGCTGCTGGCCGATCCGCAGCAACTGGCGGACCTGGGCAGGCAACTGCGGGACAAGCCGCCCGCGCATCTGGTCGGGCTGATCTGGTTCCGCCTGCCATTGCCCGGCGACCGCCGGGCCTGGAGCCTGACCACCCTGAAGGCGGTGGCGCGCGGCGACACGCTCGCCAGCCAGTGGCGGGTCGAACTGTCCGGGCAGGGCGGGCTCTTCGACATCAGCCTGGTCAATGTCGGCAATCTCGACTTGGCGGTGCCCGCGCGCGTGGAACTGAACGTCGAATCCTGCGACGCCGCGGATGGGCTCAACGGCTACCGCCTGCAGCAATCCCCCCAACACCTCGTCTTCAACCGCCAGTCCAGCGTGCGTGTGGCCGCTGGCGGCCGGCGCGTCCTCGGTTGGGCGCGCTGCCATGGAATCGATCAAGGAGCATGGAATGTCTACCCCTGACTGGCCCCGACGCTTGCTGTGCCTGTCCCTGAGCGTGCCGGTCGGCACGGCGCTGGCCTGTGGCCCGGACTTCCCGATGCGCCTGCTGGATGACCGGGCACAGACCCTGGCCGAGCTGCCGGAAGGCAATTTCGGCTTCGAGGTGAATCGCCTCGGCGAGCAGCTGGCAGGCCTCAAGCCCACCACCGAGATGACCCTGACCCCTTACTGGGACAGTGACGACAACGACCGACCTTACCGTGAGCAGCGCAGCCGGATCGAGGCCGATGAGTTGCCGGAATCGCTGCGCGAGAAGGTCGCGCAGTTGCGGGCCCTGCAGGATCCACGACAGGTGCTGGAGCAGGGGGCCGAATTGCCGGATGAACTGCGCCTGTACATTGCCGGCGCAGTGGCCTTCGACACCGAGGATAACGCCCTGGCGGCGGACTATTTCGCCAAGGTGCTGGCCCTGCCGGCCGAGCAACGCAAGCTGCGCAGCACCTGGGCGGCCTACTCGCTGGGGCGGGCGCTGATGGCCCGCAGCTTCGAGGCCAGCGATGATCCGCAACAGACGCCGCAGGCCCTGCAAGCCCAGGCGCGCGAGGCCTTCCACCAGGCCCGCGCGCTCAGCGCCGAAGGCTTCAGCGACCCGCTGGAGCTGGGGGTGGCCAGCCTTGGTGAGGAGGCCCGCCTGGCCAAGCTCGCCGGCGACTGGAACAGCGCGATTCAGTTGTATGCCAGCCAGAGCCGCCTGGGCTCGGGCAGCGGCTACAGCTCGCTCAGGCAGCTTGCCGACGAACTGGTGAGCCTGCCGGATGAACAGCTGAAGACACTGCTGGCGCAACCAATGCCGCGCAAGCTGCTCACCGCCTACCTGCTCAGCCATGTCGGCTGGGACTACGACGGTCAGCCGCCAACCCAGGCCCGGCGCCTGCCCGCGTTGCTGCAGGCCAGTGTCGGCGGCAAGTTGGAAGACGCCGACCGCCTGGCTGCGTTGACCTACCAGCAAGGCAACTATGCCGCGACCAGAAGCTATCTGCAGCAGGCAGGCGACACCGGACTTGCCTGGTGGCTGCGCGCCAAGCTGGCCTTGCGCGACGGCGACAAGACCCAGGCTGCGGCTGCCTATGCCAAGGCCGCCGCCGCGTTCCCCCGCGAAGAGTCATGGGGTTCGCGACAGACACCCGATTGGGACTACGAAAGCGTGAAGCCCGGCTGCCGCGTCGAAGGCGAAGGCGCGATCCTGGCGTTGGAGCGCGGCGACTACCTGCAGGCCTTCGACCTGCTGTACCGCAGCCAGGAGATCTACTGGCAGGACACGGCCAGCGTGGCCGACCGCGTGCTGACCCTGGATGAGCTCAAAGGCTACGTCGATGCCCATGTGCCGGCGCCGCCAGCACCCAAGGTGGAAGAGGGCGGCTATGTGCCGCGCCCGGTAGCGACACAGTTGCGCGAGCTGCTGGGGCGACGCTTGCTGCGCGAAGGACGCTACGACGAAGCACCCGGCTACTTCGCCACGCCGCAGTTGCAGGCCGACGCCAAGGCCTACGGCCAGCACCGCCAGGATGCCGTCTCACGCTGGACACCTACCGGCCGGGCTGAAGCACTGTACGCCGCAGCGACTTTGGCGCGCAGCGCGGGCATGGAGATCCTCGGTTATGAAATGGCGCCCGACTACGCCTGGCTGGGCGGCAGCTACAGCCTGGGCAGCGCCGAAGTGCAGCCAGGGCCGTTCCTGGCCGCGGGCGAAGTGCAGCGCCAACTGGCGACCGAGGCCAAGCCCGATCAGCGCTACCACTACCGCTATGTCGCCGCCGACCTGGCCAACCAGGCCGCTGACCAACTGCCACGCAGCAGCCAGGCCTTTGCCGCGGTGCTGTGCACGGCGGCCGGATGGGTGCCCGGCAGCGAACAGGAAAGCGCGTTGTACAGACGCTATGTCCAGCAGGGGCCGTTCGTGCAGTGGGCGGAAGATTTCGGCAAGCAGTGCGAAGAGCCCCGGTTCGATCAGGCTAACAAGCGCTACCTGACCGAGAAGCTCGATAGCGTGCGCACGGCGTTGCGGCCGTACAAGGCGCAGGTGCTGCCGGTGGGGTTGGTGGTGCTGGCGGGGGTTGCCTGGGCGTGGATGCGGCGGCGCAAGGCTAGGGGTTGATATGAGGGGCGGCGCTGGATTCTCGAGGTGTAGGACGAGAGAGTTGCAGCGCCTATCAGATCGAGCGCCGCCCGCGCGGCGCTCGGTCTCAAGGGCGCGACAAGACTACCGCCAGGCACCTGTCCGCCACAACGCGGTCAAAAGACAGCCATGAGCCGCCCCACGGGTTTCAGTTCTGCGCGGTCTTCTGACCAGCCTCCAGCTTCACCGTCTCCTCCAGGGTGAAACGCCCCAGCGGGTTCTGCAGGAAGTTCTGGATATTGCTGCGCGAGATGTTGATGTACGGGCTGTAATACAGGTCGATCCAGTGCACGTCCTGCTTGGCCAGCTTCTGCAGGTCCTGGTACATCTGCTTGCGCTTGACCGGGTCGGTTTCCACCCGGGCCGCGGCCACCAGGTCCTTGACCTTGTCGTTGTGGTAGCGGGTCATGTAGTTCATGTTGGTGTCGTGGCCCAGCACGAAGGTGGTCTTCTGGTCCGGGTCGAGCACGTCATTGGTCCAGTACATCACCGACAGGTCATAGTCACCGTCGACCAGCATCTGCCAGCTCTGGGTCGGGTCGACCTTCTGCAGGTTGGCGGTGATGCCGACATCGGCCAGCTGCTTTTGCACCAGCACGGCGATCTGCTCGTCGGCCTCGTTGCCGGCGTTGACCACGTAGTTGACCTTCAGCCCCTCGGCACCGGCTTTTTTCAGCAGCTCGCGGGCCTTGGCCGGGTCGAACGGGCGCTGCGGGTTGTCGGCGTTGTGGTAGAGCGCACCCTTGGGAATGTACGAGTAGGCCATTTCGCCGTGACCGAAGGTCACCGTGTCCACCAGCGCCTTCTTGTCGATCGCCAGGTCGATGGCCTCGCGCACTTCCTGTTTGCCCAGCAGGCCCTTGGAGTGGTTGATCAGCAGGTGGTCTTCACGGGTCGAGGGGTCGATATGGATGGTGATCTTCTTGTCCTTCTGCAACTCGTCCACCTGGGTGAACGGCACAAAGATCGCCGAGTCCAGTTCGCCGGCCTGGACCTTCATCATGCGCGTGCGGTCATCCGGGATGGAGATCCACTCCACGCCATCCAGGCTGACCTTGTCGGCCTGCCAGAACTCCGGGTTCTTCTCCAGGATCACCCGGTCGCCCCGTAGCCATTCCTTGAGTTTGAAGGCCCCGGACACCACCGGGTTCTGTGCGTATTCCTCCTCGCCGAGCTTGTCCATGGCCTTTTTCGACAGGATCGAGATGTTGGCGGTGGCGAGCTGGGCCAGGAACGGCACCGACTTGCTGTGCAGGGTCACCACCAGGGTATGCGGGTCGGCGGCCTTGGCGGTGTCGATGATCTTGTACGAGTCGGCCCAGAGCGAACCCGGGTTGTCGCGGATGCGCAGCAGGGAGAAGGCGGCGTCCTCGGCGGTGATCGGCGAGCCGTCGGAGAACTTGGCCTCGCGCATCTTGAAGGTGTAGGTCAGGCCGTCGTCGGAAACCTTCCAGCTTTCGGCCAGGCCCGGCACCAGCCGGGTGCCGCTGTTGTCGACGCGGATCAGCACGTCATAGACGTTGGCGAACACCCAGCTGTCGCGGTTCTGCGCGCTCTTGATCGGGTCGAAGGTGGTGCTTTCCTCACGGCAGCCGATGGTCAGCACGCCGGCGGCCTGGGCCATGCCGCTGGCCAGGGTGCTGGCAGCCAGTATGGCGGCGGTGAGAAGTTTCAATGCGGCGGGTTTCATGCTCAAGCTCCGTTTGATGGTCATGGTGGTGATGTCAGCAGGGCAGTTGCGAGTGAACGCAGGCGTGGCGCCGGGCGCCCTGGATATGCTCGGGTGGCGCGGTTTCGCCGCAGCCGGGCAGCGCATGCCGGCAGCGCGGATGGAAGGCGCAGCCGGATGGCAGGTTCAGTGGGCTCGGCGGCTCGCCGGCCAGCGGGTCCTGGGGCAGGCGTCGGGCCGGGTCGATGTCGGCGATGGACTGGATCAGCGCGGCGGTGTAGGGGTGGCGCGGGGCGGTAAAGACCTCATGCACCGGGCCTTCCTCGACGATCTGCCCCAGGTACATCACCGCCACCCGGTCGCACAGGCGGCGCACCACGCCCAGGTCATGGGTGATGAACAGCAGCGCCAGGCCCATGCGCTCGCGCAGCTCCAGCAGCAGGTTGATGATCTGCCCCTGGATCGACACGTCCAGCGCGGCGACACATTCATCGGCGACGATCAGCCTGGGCTCGACGGCCAGGGCCCGGGCGATGCCGACCCGCTGGCACTGGCCACCGCTCAGCGAACCGGGTCGGCGTTCGGCCAGCTCGGCGCGCAGGCCGACCAGCTCGAGCAGTTCACCGACCCGGGCCGGAATCTGCGTGGCGGGCACCTTGCGCTGCACTTGCAGCACTTCGGCGAGGATCTGGCCGATGCGCTGGCGCGGGTTGAGCGCGCTGTACGGGTCCTGGAAGATCATCGCGGTCTCGCGGCGCAGGCGGGCGATATCCGCCGGGCTGCCCTGGTTCATGTCGGTGCCGTCGAACAGCACCTGGCCGCCGCAGCTCGGGGTGAGCTGGAGGATGGCCCGGGCCAGGGTGCTCTTGCCGCAGCCCGATTCGCCCACCAGGCCGAGGGTTTCGCCGGCGGCGAGATTCAGCGAGGCGCCGTTGACCGCGCTGACCTTGCGCGGACGCAGGTTGAACAGGCCGCTGCCGGCGGCGGGAAATTGAACCTGCAGGTCCTTGACCTGCAACAACGTGGTCATGACAGGCCTCCGGCCAGCAGCGGGGTATGGCAGGCCAGGCGGTGGCCGGGGCTTGCCTCCAGCAGTTCGGGCAATTGTTGCCGGCAGAGCGGCATGGCCTGGGGGCAACGTGATTCGAAGCGGCAGCCCGCCGGCAGGTCATCGAGCAGCGGTGGCTGCCCGGCGATGGTGGTCATGCGCACTGCCTCGGGTTGCGCCGCCGGATGACAGGCCAGCAGCCCGGCGCTGTACGGATGTCGAGGCTGGGCCAGCATTTCGTGCTTGGCGCCGTGTTCGCAGAGGCGCCCGGCGTACATCACGGCGATGCTGTCGCAGGTCTGCGCCACCACGCCCAGGTCGTGGCTGATCAGGATCATCGACAGCCCGCGGCGGTCGCGCAGCTCCAGCAGCAGGCGCAGGATCTGCGCCTGCACGGTGACATCCAGGGCCGTGGTCGGCTCGTCGGCGATCAGCACCTTGGGGTTGCAGCCCAGGGCCACGGCGATCATCGCCCGTTGGCGCATGCCGCCGGAAAACTCATGGGGATAGTTGTCGACCCGGGACTTCGGGTCGGGGATACCGACCTGGCGCAGCACCTCGATTGCTTCGGCCCGGGCCTCGCGACGCGAAACGCCCTGGTGCAGGCGGATGCCCTCGGCGATCTGCTCGCCGATGCGCATCAGCGGGTCCAGGTGGCTGCTGGGGTTCTGGAAGATCATCCCCAGCTCGCGCCCACGCAGGCGGCGCATGCCGGCTTCGTCCAGCTGCAGCAGGTCGTGGCCCGCCAGGCGCACGGCCTGGCCCTCGACCCGCAGGTTCGGCGCCGGCAGCAGGCGCATCAGGCCCCGGCAGGCCAGGGTCTTGCCCGAGCCGCTTTCGCCCACCAGGCCGAGGATCTCGCCTTCGCCAAGGTCGAAGGACAGCCGGTCGACCAGGGTGATATCCCGTTGGCCGGCACGGGCGATGACGCTCAGTCCGCGGACCTGGAGCAGGGGCGTGGTCATGAGCGGTCTCCCAGGCGTTCGGCGACGCCGTCGGCCAGCAGGCTGAAGCCCATGGCCAGGGTCACCACCGCCAGGCCTGGGAAGGTGCAGATCCACCAGGCGCTGGTGATGAAGCTCTGCCCCTCGGCGACCATGGTGCCCCATTCCGGGGTCGGCGGTTGCACACCGAGGCCCAGGTAGCTGACGGCGGCGCCGTTGAGCAGCACCAGCACGGCGTCCGACATGCAGAACACCACCGAGCCGAACAGCGCGTTGGGCAGCAGGTGGCCGAACAGCGTGCGTCGGTGGCTGAAGCCCAGGCTCCTGGCGGCCAGGGCGAAGTCGCTGTGCTTGAGCACGAGGATCTGCGAGCGGATCAGCCGCGCATAGGACACCCAGCCGACCAGCGCCATGGCGATGTAGAAACTGCCCAGGCCCGGACCGAGTATGGCCATGATCGCCAGCATCAGCACCAGGAACGGAAAGGCCAGGACAATGTCGATCAGGCGCATGCAGGCGTTGTCCAGCCAACCGCCGACGTAACCGGACACCGCGCCGATGCAGGTGCCGAGCAGGAACGGGAAGATCACCCCGATCAGGGCCATCTGCAGGTCGACCCGGGCGCCCCAGATCACCCGCGAGAGCACGTCGCGGCCGAAGTTGTCGGTGCCGAAGGGATGCGCCAGGCTTGGCGCGGCCAGGCGCAGGTCGCCGTTCTGCAGCAGCGGATCGAATGGCGCGACCCACGGCGCGCACAGCGCCAGCAGGCACCAGCCGAGGACGATGGCCAGGCCGCAGTACAGGGTCAGGCGACCATCGCCGAGGTTCCAGGCCAGGCGTGCGCGCAGGGCGAGGGTGGCGCTCATTGGATCTTCACCCGCGGATCGAGGACGGTGGTCGCCACGTCGGCGAGGAAGTTCACCGCCACCGTGGCGCAGGCCAGCACCATGGCAACGCCCTGGACCACCATGTAGTCACGGGTGAAGATGCCGCGCACCAGCAATTGGCCGACGCCCGGCAGGGAGAACAGGCTCTCGATCACCACCGTGCCGCTGATCAGCCAGCCGATGTTGACCGCCAGCAGGTTGATGGTCGGCACCATGGAGTTGGGCAGGACATGCCGGCGCAGGATCGCCCCTTCGCCCAGGCCCCGGGCACGGGCGGCGGTGACATGGTCGGCCTGCATCTCCAGCAGGATGCTGGCGCGCAGGTTGCGCACCAGCACCGCCGACAGCGCCAGGGCGATGGTCAGGCAGGGCAGCACCAGGTGGTGCAGCTTGTCGGTCCAGGTACGGCCATAGCCGGACACCGGGAACAGCCCCCAGTGCACGCTGAACAGCAGGATCAGCATCAGCCCCAGCCAGAAGGCCGGCAAGCCGAGGCCGGCGGTGGTGAACAGGCGGATCAGGTTGTCGGCCCAGCCGCCCTTGTGGCGGGCGGCGAGGATGGCCAGCGGCACGGCGATCAGCAGCGCCAGGGCGACGCTGCCCAACACCAGCATCAGGGTCGGCTCGATGCGGCTGGCGATCAGCGGCAGGGCGTCGACCTTGTACAGCAGCGACTTGCCCAGGTCACCATTGAGCAGGTTCTTCAGGAAGTACAGGTATTGCACCCAGATCGGCTCGTCGAGGCCGAACTGGGCGCGGATTTTCTGGATCGCGTCCGGTGTGCTGCGCGCGCCCAGCAGTACCCGCGCCGGATCGCCCGGGATCGAGCGCACCAGCACGAAGGTGATGATGCTGATGCCCAGCAGCACCGGCAGCAGTTGCAACGGACGGATGAGGACGAACCGGTAGCGGGCCAGGCTCATCGATCAGCCCCGGTTACGTTGCAGGAAATCCAGCAACACCGGGAAATAGGCCTGGGGCTCTTCGTAGAACGGCATATGGCTGCTGTTGGGGAACACGTGCAGCTCGGCGCGCTCATGCAGCGCCAGCTTCATGCGCATGGCGCAGGCCGGGGTCAGTTCGTCGTGCTGGCCGGTGGTGATCAGCACCGGCATGCGGAACGAGCCCATTTGCTCGAGGCGGTTCCAGTCCTTGAGGTTGCCGATATAAAGGAACTCGTTGGGGCCCTGCATGGTGGCGTAGGGGCCCATGTTCCAGTCGCCCAGCGAGCGCTGGATCGGCGCCGGCCATTCATCGAGCCGGCAGACATGGCGGTAGTTGAGCAGGGTGATGGCGGCCTGGTACTGCGGGTGGTCGAGGGTGCCCATGGCCTCGTGGCGCTGCATCATCGCCACTGTTTCGCTGCCCAGGGCGCCGCGCAGGCGCTCCAGCTCGGTGATCAGGTGCGGAATGTCGCCGACGGTGTTCTCGAGAATCAGACTTTTCAGCGACTGCGGGTGATGAATGGCGTACTCGATCGCCAGCCAGCCGCCCCAGGAGTGCCCGAGCATGTGCACACGGCCCAGGTCCAGGGCCTGGCGCACCTGCTCGACCTCGGCCACGTAGCGGGTGATGTTCCACAGGCTGTCGTCATCCGGGCGGTCGGAGGCGCCGGTGCCCAGCTGGTCGAAGGCGACCACGCGGATACCCTTGTCCTTGAGCCAGGCATGGGCGTCGCGCAGGTAGTCGCAGGGCAGCCCCGGCCCGCCATTGAGGCACAGCAGCACCTCGTCCCCTTCACCAAAGCTGTACACCACGAGATTGTGGCCATCGACCGATACGTTGAACTGCTGGTCAGGTTGCATCTCACGCCACATCGCTACTCTCCTGTTGGCCATGGCTTGCAGCTATAACTAGCGCAGGAGTTTTCGTCGCCTACAAGCTAGTGTTTCCTATAGGTTTCGTATGGCAGTCCCGCGCCAAGCCGTGGCATTCTACGTGCCGGACTTCGAGATGGAAATCCAAAAGGAATCACAGGGAGTGTCAGGTATGCAGGCCAAGATGGCTGAACTCAATGCGCGTCTGGCGTCGGACGATAGCCTCGACGAGCAGATGGACAGCGTCGCCGAACTGGCGGCGGAACTGGGCTTCGATGCCCTGGTGTACGACTACAGCCCGGTGCCGCTGGATCATGTCGGCGAGCTGATCACCCCGAGTGTGGTCCGGCTGCGCCAGACCCCGAAGGACTGGCAGGACCTGTGGTGCTCCGAGGGCTTCTACCAGATCGACCCGGTGCAGCAGGTGGCGGTGTCCTCCATCGCGCCCTTCGTCTGGTCGTACCTGCCCAAGGGCGAGACCGTCCTGCAGCGCCACATCGACCAGCGCCACGCCCCGGTGGTCGGTTACCTGCACGACGCGCAGCTGACCTGCGGCGTGACCGTGCCCATCCACCTGCCACGGGGCGGGTTGGCGACCCTGACCGGCCTGCGCCCCCAGGCCAGCCAACGCGACCTGGACGACGCCCGGGAGCACCTGGGCGATTTCAGCCTGATCGCCCATGCCTTGCAGGAGGCGGCCTATCCCTTGCTGGCCAAGGCCTCCGCCACCCGCGTCATCCGCCTGACCCGCCGCGAGGTCGAATGCCTGCGCTGGGCCGCCGAAGGCCTGACGGCAGGGGAGATTGCCGAGAAGCTCAACCGCTCGCTGGCGACGATTTCCCTGCACCTGACCTCGGCCATGCACAAACTGGGGGCGAAAAACCGCGTCCAGGCGGTCGCCCGGGCGGTGCACTACCGCCTGCTGGACCAATGAAGCAACAAAAAAGGTCGAAAACCTAGAGAACTCTCTAGTTATGCCGCGCCGCGCGTAGGGTTATTGTGTGCTCCATGATTCGCACGGAGCCGGATGACATGGAACTCACCCAATCGCGTGAAGGTTTTGCCCCCTTCGGCAACTACAAGACCTGGTACCGCGTTACCGGTGACCTGGACTGTGGCCGCACCCCGCTGGTCATCCTGCATGGTGGCCCGGGTTGCACCTACGATTATGTTGACGCCTACAAGGATGTCGCCGCCGGTGGCTACCCGGTCATTCACTACGATCAGCTGGGCAACGGCCGCTCGACCCACCTGCCGCAGATGCCGGCATCGTTCTGGACGGTCAAGCTGTTCCTCGAGGAGCTCGACAACCTGCTGGAACACCTGGGCATCAGCGAGCGCTACGCGCTGCTGGGCCAATCCTGGGGCGGCATGCTCGCCAGCGAGCACGCGGTGCGCCAGCCACGGGGCCTGCGCTGCCTGGTGATCGCCAACTCGCCGGCCGACATGCGCACCTGGGTACGCGAGGCCAACCGCCTGCGTGAAGAGCTGCCCAAGGAGGTCCAGGACACCCTGTTGCGCCACGAGGCCGTGGGCGACTACACCGCAGCCGACTATATCGCCGCCACCCGGGTGTTCTACGACCGCCACGTGTGCCGGCTCAAGCCCTGGCCGGAAGAAGTGGCGCGCACCTTCGCCCAGGTGGATGCCGACCCGACCGTGTACCACGCCATGACCGGACCGAACGAGTTCCATATCATCGGCAGCACCAAGGACTGGACCATCGTCGACCGCCTGCCGCAGATCAATGTGCCGAGCCTGTTGATTTCCGGGCGTTATGACGAGGCCACGCCGCTGGTGGTCAAGCCGTACCTGGACCTGATCCCCGGGATCCGCTGGGCGCTGTTCGAGAACTCCAGCCATATGCCCCATGTAGAGGAGCGGGTGGCGTGCATGGGCACGGTGGTGAAGTTCCTCGACGAGAGTCTGTAGCGCGTAGCATTCGACCGTTTTCCCTTCCTCAGGCCTGTCCGGGCGTTGCCCGGCGGGCCTGAGTTTTTTGCGCGGTGTTGTCAGGTAGGGGCCAAGCCATCCACGCGCAAGGCGTCTGCGCTGAAAGACGCTGTTCAGGGGGCATCAGCTGGAGGGCTTGTCGCTAGCGTCCTGTCCTTGCTGGCCGAGATGCTGCCGGGCGGGTGACGGGGCGTCACCCTTGGCAACCTGCTCGGCCGCCTGCTGGCGTTGCAGCGCAAGTTGGTCGCTGCGTTCCCTGAGGCGGTCGGCGCCGCCTTCGGCAAAGGCCGAGGTGGCCGAGATCGTTGCCAGCAGGGCGAGTGCGCACGCTACGGATTTCATCACTGGAGTCTCCATCGATTGACCTGAAGGTCGGCCGCCTGGCGGCCGGGTTGAGGCAAGGATGGCGTGCGCGGATTTTCCCAGGATTAACAATCCGTTCAGTTGGCCAGCAGTTGCTCGTGCACCCAGCCCTGGGCCGTAAGGACCATGGATCGGGTTTCCTCCAGCGGCTTGGCGGCGCTGGCGACCGCCTGGCCAAGCCCGGCGATATCGGCCTGGACCGCCGCGTCGTCGGCCCACCCCGGCAGTTCGGTGATCTGGTAGCTGTAGGTCACCTGGGACTGCTGGCGGCCATCGTGTTCGACAGGGGGGCTGAAGCCCTTGATGGTGGTGACCTGTGCCTTGCCGAAGCACAGGCCGCCGGTGCTGGCGCCGTTCGCCTCGCGCCGGGCATCGGCCTTGTAGTGGCGCCGGCCCTCGTCGGTGAGGTCGTAGGCGTAGTAGATATCGGTCCGCGCCGGCTGCCACAGGCGCTCCGGCACCTCGGTGCGGGCGACTTCCCGTTCGCTGACCACGCCGACCCGGGCCAGGGCGTGCAGGGCCTTGTTGGTGCCTTCCACATCGAAGTCACGGGTGCGCGTGGGGAAGGCGCTGATCACGAAACAGTGCGGGTACTGGGTGTCGAGGTAGGCCTGGGCAGCCTGGCGCAGGTCGGCTTCGCGGGGCTGTTGGCCGTCCGAGCAGCCGACCAGGCTCGCCAGCAGGGCCAGCGGTATGATCTTCCTGTCCATCGTAGGGCTTCCTTGAGTTGCCAATTGCAGGGATGCGCGCCGGCCGGGCCGGCTGGTGCGGGATTAGAACCCGCGGGCCAGAGCCCCTGCAATCGTGGCAAGACGACATATCCTCCAAGCTGTGCGCTGTTTCGCAGCACCCGCGCAGCGCCATGTCCGGCAAAATGCCGCTGCTCATCCATACTCCTCTGATCCGCCCTGGCGCCGTCGGGGCAACCGGCAACGGACAGACCTGCAACGAACACAGAGGAGCCGCCGATGGCCAAGGGCGAAGGCAAGAAACGCAAGGGCGATGCCACGGACAGACTCGGGCGCAAGACCTACGAGGCAGAACTGCGGCGGTTGCACGTCGAGCTGGTCAAACTGCAGCAGTGGGTGGTGGAGAAGGGCCTGAAGGTGTGTATCGTCTTCGAGGGCCGCGACGGCGCCGGCAAGGGCGGCACCATCAAGGCCATCACCGAGCGGGTGAGCCCGCGGGTGTTTCGCGTGGTGGCGCTGCCGGCTCCCACCGAGCGCGAGAAGACCCAGATGTATGCCCAGCGCTACCTGGTCCACCTGCCGGCGGCGGGCGAGGTGGTGATCTTCGATCGCAGTTGGTACAACCGCGCCGGCGTCGAGCGGGTGATGGGCTTCTGCACTGACGAGCAGGCCCACAAGTTCCTCACCGTGGTGCCGATGTTCGAGCGCATGATGGTCGAGTCGGGGATCATCCTCATCAAGTACTGGCTCGAGGTCAGCGCCGAGGAGCAGACCCGCCGCCTGCAGGACCGTATCAGCGATGGGCGCAAGCTGTGGAAGCTGTCGCCGATGGACGTCAAGTCCTACAACCGCTGGGACGACTACACCCGCGCCCGCGACGACATGTTCGCCGCCTCCGACTCTTCCTGGGCACCCTGGTACATGGCGCGCTCGGAGGACAAGCGCAAGGCGCGGCTGAACATCATCAGCCATCTGCTGCAGCAGATCCCCTACAAGGACCTCAGCCACGCGCACAAGGTGTCGTTGCCCAAGCGCGGCAAGATCGGCAAGCACAAGGCGCAGCCGTATCCGTTCAAGGTGGTGGCGGAGCGGTTCTGACGCCTGGATCGACGCAAGCCGTGGCGGCGAGTGCCAGTCTCTGTTCGGTGCACTCGGGCAAGGTGCTCGTTGCGCTCCCCGGACAATCAGCCAGCAAACTGCATTCGCTCGACCAGGTCCCACAACCGCGGGTCGTCATAGTCGTCGACCACCAGCCTTGCCCCGGCTTCCAGCAACCGCTCGGCGGGCTGTGTGGTCGCCAGCCCGACGGTGAAGATGCCGGCATCGACGGCGGCCTTGACGCCTGGCAGCGAGTCCTCGAATGCCAGTGCCTGTCCGGCCTTGGCGTCCAGGCGCTGCAGGCCGGTGAGGTAGGGCAGGGGGTCGGGTTTGGGGCGCGCCAGCTCGTCCGCTATCAGCACATGCTCGAAACGCGTGGCCAGGTCCATGGCGCCGAGCATGTGCTCGGCGTTCAGGCGGGGCGCGTTGGTCACCACGCACATGCCGATGCCATGCCGCGTGGCGTGATCCAGCAGGCGCAACAGGCCGGGCATCGGCGCCAGGGTCGGTGACAGTTCGCGGAACAGCGCTTCCTTGCGTTCGGCCAGGGCCTGGCGGCTGGCGGCATCGGCCTGGGGGAACAGTTCGGCGAACAGCAGGCCGTTGGAGCGACCGCTGACCTGAGTGTTGAACTGCTCCTGGGTCAGCTCGCGGCCGTCATGGTCGAACAGCAGCTGGCGAAAGGCTTGCAGGTGCAAGGTGTCGGTGTCGGTGAGGGTCCCATCGAGGTCGAACAGCAGGGCGGTCAGCATCGGGCATCCTGAGGGTGGAGAAACCATTCAGCATCATAAGGGATCAGGGGTGGGAAATGCACTTGGCTGGGGGCGTTCGAGGTGCTCGGCGGGAGCGCCGCCCGCGCGGCGCATCGCGACGCAAGGCTCACAGGTACTACGCCAACCTGTAGGAGCGGCCTTGAGTCGCGAAAGGGCTGCGAAGCAGCCCCGGGATTTCAGCGTTGTCGCAAAGATCGCCGGGGCCGCTTTGCGGCCCTTTCGCGACACAAGGCCGCTCCTACAGAGATCATGCCGGTTGAAAAATCTCAGCAAGACAGTTGCTCCTACATTTGTTGCAACGTGCCGAACCTGTCAGGCCATGGTTGCCTGCCTTGGTGCATGGCTTGGGAGTGGTGGGCAGCAAAGATGCCAGCCGTTTGTACGTTAGTATGAGCGGCCAGGCATTCCCAGCACGGAGCACATAACGCCATGCCTTTTGTCACTACCAGGAAAGTTCTGTTTGGCGACTGCGATCCTGCGGGGATCGTCTATACGCCGCGCATCTCCTATTTCGTCATCGAGGCGATTCATGAGTTTCTCTCCCACCGCCTTGGCGGCGAAGGTCTGCGCACCTTGTTCGCCATGGGCGTGATGCCGCCGGCGCGGGCCCTGTCCATCGAATTCCTGGCGCCCATGACCTGGGGCGACCTGATCAGCGTGCAGGTCAGCAGTGGTGAGCCTGGTACCACATCATTCAGCTTCGCCGTGGAGGCGCGCGGCGCCGACGGCCAGGTTTGCTTTCGCGCCAGCATGACCCAGGTGTGCGTCTGCCCCGAGAGCATGCAGCCGGTTGCAGTGCCCGAGGCATTGCGCCAGGCGTTGTGCGAGCACATGGACTAGCGGGACACCGCGACGAATAGTTTTCCAATAAAAGAACAAACGTTTCAGCATTAACCGGATATAAAGTCCGAACGTGACCGGTTATTCAGTTGGCGTTTTTCGACCAATTAAGGTGTTGGCCACTGGTTGCTCTTGGGGAAAGCTGTTAGTTTCGCCACCGCTACGAAGCAAACAAGCAGGCCTGCAATGCGCCGCTTGCCGCCAGCCGACGCATCAACGGCTGGCTTGACAGGGAACGATAATAAAAATCCTAGGGAGGGATAACCGGATGAATCTGTACATCCGCCTGTTGCTGGCTGTCCTGCGCGGTTTCTTCAAGCCGCCCATGGCCCTGACCGACACGCTGCACCGCACGCTGCGGGTCTGGCCGAACGATATCGACATCAACAAACACATGAACAATGGTCGTTACATGACCATCGCCGACTTGTTCATGCTGGAACTTTGCCTGCGCGCGAAAATCCTCATTCCGGCCTTCAAGTTGGGCTGGAAGCCGATGCTCGGTGGCAACTTGGTTGTCTACAAGAAGCAACTTTCCATGTTCGAGAAGTATACCGCCGAATTCAGCATCTGCTGCCTCGACGAAAACTGGACCTACTTCCAGTACAGCTTCTTGAACATGGCTGGCGAAGTGGTCGTGACCGGCTACTCCAAAGGCGCCTGGGTCGGTCGCAAGGGCCTGGTCGCCAATGCGGTGATCGCCGAGAAGCTCAAGGTCCAGCCCACCACCGCGCCGATGCCCGAAGCCGTGAAGAAGTGGCTGGAGGCTGAAGCGCACGTCCTCGGCAAGGCCTGAGCCAGGCCGCGCCGCGGCCCTCTAGCCAACCACCTGATACCTGCAACGCCTGTCCATTGCTCCACTGTACCCGGCCTCTGGCCCGGGGCGTGCGCGGCAGGCTTTGCCGTGCCCGGCGTTCGCGCCGCACGTCGATCCATGAATGAGTAGGGAAACACCTCATGTCGAACACCTTGCTGTTGATGCTGGCCTTTTTCGCCGCCTTCCTGCTGGTCGCCGAGCTGTTCAGGCGCTACCGCCTGGTGGGCCTGACCTTCTTCGTCCTGTCGCTGCCGGCGCTGCTGGTGCCCAACGCCAACCTGTTCATGCGCATCAAGACCATCAGTGTGTTGCTGCCCATGTGCTTCCTGGCCTATGCCCGCTACAAGCCAAGGATCGAAGGCTTCATCTACAAGCTCATCTACGTGGTGATCGTGCTGAACATCATCGAAGCCTCGGTGATCGACTGGCAGACCGGAAACATCCTCAACATCGTCGCCGCCGTGGGCCTGATCGTCTGCCTGCCGTACTCGCGCAAGCATTGGGAGATCTCTGGCCGTCACAGTGATTTCGTGGTGCATGTCCCTGCCTACTGGCCCTACCTCTACACCACCTGGAACCTGTGCTTCCTGTACTCGGCACGGATCACCACCTTCGGCTACGCCCTGCCGCTGTTGCTGGCACCGGTGGCCTACGCCTTGCTCCTGCGCCGCTCGGATCTGTACTTCCAGGCCCGTGCCTACACCTTTGGTTTTTACCTGTTCGTGCGCACGCTCGCCGGCGACACACCGTTGATGAACCTGCCGGCCTTCGACCTGACGAACTGGTACAGCCCCGACGCGGCCCTCGCCTGGAGCGTGGCCAACGTGATTTTCACAGGCGCCTGCCTGTACAGCTACGGCGCAAGCCGCAACAAGAACAAAGCGATCGAACAAGGAGTTTGAAGCATGTTGGAAGTCATCCTGCTGGCGTTTTTCATCACCGTCAGTCCCGTGATCATCCTGATGAGCAAGACCCGCGCCGAGCCGTTGAAGCATGTGTACGTGGGCCTTTACTACGTGAAATTCGTGCCGCTGCTGTTGGCGCTGTACGCGATCAACCTCGGCACCAGCTTCCTGGCCTGGAAGTGGGTCCAGTTGAAATGGCTGCTGCCTCGCTACTTCGGCTACCGCCACTACAACCGCGATTCCATCTCGATGGAAAGCACGCCGATCCCGGGCACCGACTACCACATGGGCTACATCCCGAAAAAGCTGCCCGCCGAGCTGGTCTATCGCTGGAGAAAGGACAAGGTCTACCACAACTACATCCAGTCGATCATCAAGGCCAACCGCGACTACTACAAGGTGCCGCTGGGCCAGTTCCCGCAACCGACGGCCATCTCGGACGAGGACCTGCGGGTGTTCCTGATGTCGTCGCAGATCACCCACTACCTGCAGACGGTCGATGGCGTGTCGACCTTCGACATGCGTGACTTCACCCGCGAGATCCGCCTGTCCAGCTCGGTGTTCGACGTGGCCAGCATCGCCATCGCCGAGGATTTTGCCGCCGACAGCATGCGCATCACCCTGCGCGACGGCTTCAGCGTCGGCCCGGGCGAGCCGCACTGGGACCTGGCCAAGGTGTACTTCATGTCCAACACCATGGTGTTCTTCATCCTCGGCGCGCACCTGCACCACCATCTGTTCTTCGCCGAAATGGGCGCGGCGTTCCTGTTCAACCTGGTGCCCAGGGAGTCGAACTTCCACAAGCTGATGGACCCGCATACCGCCTACATCCTGATGCTCAACCACCAGTTCAAGGAGTCGCCGCTGTCGCTGCGCGAAACCACCGGCATCGCCGACAAGTTCCTCTACAGCTGCATCGGCTATTACTCGGCGCAGACCTTCTACAAGGTCGGTTATGAAAACGCCCTGAACATGTACAACAAGCGCGAGACCGAGGACCAGGCGCTGACCCAGAAGTTCGAGATCAGGTTCGCCATCCCGTTCGACCAGTACCTCAATGGCCAGCACGCGCTCAACGCCCAGTACCGCGACTACTACGCGGCGGTGCTGAAGTTCGTCTCGGCCAGCTACGACGACCTGCTGCGCGACGGCTCCGAGCCTTACATCAACAACTGGGTCGCCGAGCTGTGCCGCTACGTCAACCTGCCGTGCCATCCCGGCGACAAGGCCTTCAACATCGAGGTGATCGCCACCTATATCTGGTACGTGTCGTTCGTCCACTCCCTGGAGCACTACCAGTTCCACAAGTACAAGATGAACTACTGCCTGCTGACCCGGGTGCCGTTCTCGGTCGCCAGGCACCTGCCGCAGGACCAGGTGTTCAGCCAGTACGACATCTGGAAGTCCAAGCACATTGTGCACACCTTCGGCAAGAACCACCTCAATGCCGGCGTGTCGGAAAGCTATGCCGACCTGGACTACAAGTTCCGCGACCTGGCGCTGATCGACCGGCAGGAGCAGTTGAAGAAAGAGGTGCTGGGCCTGCTGGACAAACACCAGACCCCGAACGAGGCGATCGCCTTGTCCATTCGCTACTGAAGCAGGGCGGGGAGGGACGGCGACGAAGGGGACTGTTCAGTGTTTTGAAAAAAGAGTACAAATGTACTCCATGGACACTTTATCCCCCAAACGCCGCGCCATCCTCGGGTTCATCCGCGAGCGCATCACCGATCAAGGCCAGCCACCGTCGCTGGCCGACATCGCCGAGCGCTTCGGTTTCGCCTCGCGCAGCGTGGCGCGCAAGCACATCACTGCCCTGAGCCAGGCCGGGTTCATCGACGTCACGCCCAACCAGGCGCGTGGCATCCGCCTGGCCGAGCCCCTGCGCCGGCCCGAGATCCTCGAGATCCCGGTACTTGGCCAGGTCGCCGCCGGTGCGCCGATCGGCCCCGACCTCGATATCCACGAGCAGTTGCTGCTCGACCCCAGCCTGTTCCGGCGCACCCCCGACTACCTGCTCAAGGTGCGCGGCGATTCGATGATCGATGACGGCATCTTCGACGGCGACCTGGTCGGCATCCGCCAGCAGGGCGAGGCCCGTGACGGGCAGATCGTGGTCGCCCGGCTCGACGGCGAGGTGACCATCAAGCGCCTGCAGCGCACCCACGACGGTTATCGCCTGCTGCCGCGCAACCCGGCCTATGCCCCCATCGACGTGAGCCCCGGGCGCGAGTTCTTCATCGAAGGCGTGTTCTGCGGCCTGCTGAGGCGTGACTGATGGGCGCCGTGGTCGAACTCGACCGACTGCTCGACCAGCGCCAGGTATGGCGTGGACGGCAGGCCCAGGCGCGTGCGCAGGGCCTGCAACCCACCGGGCATGCCAGCCTCGACCATCGTCTGCCGGAAGGTGGCTGGCCGGCGGCGGCACTGAGCGAGCTGCTGCTGGCCAGCCCCGGCTGCGGTGAGCTGCAACTGCTCTGGCCGACACTCGCCCGGTTGACCGGGGAGGGGCAGCGGGTGGTGCTGGTGGCGCCGCCGTTCATTCCCTACGCGCCGGCCTGGCAGGCCGCTGGCGTCGACCTGCGCTGGCTGGTGCAGGTTGACGCCGAGGCGGCCGATGCCTTGTGGGCGGCCGAGCAGTGCCTGCGCTCGGGCAGTTGCGCCGCCGTGCTGTGCTGGCCAGGGTACGCCGACGACCGTGCCCTGCGGCGTCTGCAGGTGGCCGCGGAGACCGGCGACGCGCTGGCGTTTGCCTGTCGCCCGCACCAGGCCGCGCTGAACCCATCACCCGCCGCCCTGCGCATCGCCCTCGACCTGCGTCCGGCGCAGTGGCGCGTGCTCAAGTGCCGGGGCGGCCTGGCGCCGGCCACGCCCATCGCCTGCCAGGGACGGGAGTGATGCGCCATGCTCTGGGCCTGCATTTTGTTGCCACAGCTGGCGCTGGACACCGTCCTGCGCGAACGCGACGACCCCGAGGCGCCGCTGGTGCTGCTCGGCGGGCCGCTCCAGCGCCGCGTGCTGCGGGCGGTCAACCCGGCGGCCAGTGAGCTGGGCCTGCGCGCCGGGCAGACGCTGACCGCCGCCCGCGCCCTGGCTGACGGTTTCACCTGCGTCGAGGTCGAGCCGGCGCGCATCGAGCAGTTGCAGCAGTTGCTGGCAGCCTGGGCCTACCGCTTCAGCGCCCAGGTCAGCCTGCACTATCCGCGGGCGTTGCTGCTGGAGGTGGGCTCCAGCCTGCAGCTGTTCGGCCCCTGGCCGCTGTTCGAGGCCCGCCTGCGCGAGGAACTGGCGGCATTGGGGCTGCGCCAGCGCATTGTCGTGGCCAGCAATCCGGTGGCGGCGAGGATGCTCGCCAATGGCCATGACGGCCTGGCGCTGACCTGCCCGCAGGCCACCCGCGCCGCCTTGCTCGAGATGCCCGTCGAGCGTGTCGGCCTGCCCGCCGAAGCGGCCGAGGCCTTCGCCCGCATGGGCCTGCAGCGGCTCGGGCAGGTGCTGGCATTGCCGCGCGATGCCTTGGCCAGGCGTTTCAGTGTCCAGGTGCAGTTGCACCTGGACCAGCTGCTCGGCCTGCGCAACCTGGGGCTGGACTTCTACCAGCCGCCCGATCGTTTCGAGGCGCGGCTGGAGCTGAATTTCGACGTCGAGTCGCATCAGGCGCTGCTGTTCCCCTTGCGCCGCCTTGTCACCGACCTGGCGGCCTTCCTTGCGGGGCGCGACTGCGGCGTGCAGCGTTTCGAGCTGCACCTGGAGCACGCCGAAGGTGCGGACACCGTGCTCAAGGTCGGCCTGCTGGCCGCCGAGCGTGACGCCTCGCTGCTGTTCGAGCTGGCCCGTGGTCGCCTGGAGCCGCTGCGTATCCCGGCGCCGGTACGCAACCTGCGCCTGTTGGCCGCCGACCTGCCGCCATTCGTGCCCCAACGCCAGGCGCTGTTCGACCCGCGGGCTCAGCAGGCCCAGCCCTGGGAGCAGCTGCGCGAACGGCTGCGGGCGCGGCTCGGTGACGAGGCGGTCAGGGGCCTGCGCGCCGAAGCCGACCATCGCCCCGAGTGCGCCTGGCAAGGCGTGGAGCAGGGCGCCCAGGGCCAACGGGTGATGGCCCCTGGTCGTCGTCCCGGTTGGCTGCTGCCCACACCCCAGCTCTTGAGCGAGACCGGCCTGCAACTGCTGGGGCAGGCCGAGCGCATCGAGTCCGGCTGGTGGGACGGTGGCGACGTGCGCCGTGACTACTACCGTATCGAGACCCGCGACGGCCTGCGCGGTTGGGCCTTCCGTGACCTGGCGGCTCCGGGGCCGCTTTGGCTGCAAGGCTGGTTCGCATGAGCAGCCTTGAGTATGCAGAGCTGCACTGCCTGTCGAACTTCAGTTTCCAGCGCGGCGCCTCCAGTGCCGACGAACTGTTCCGCCGTGCCCGCGAGCAGGGCTACCAGGCCCTGGCGATCACCGACGAATGCACGCTGGCGGGGATTGTCCGGGCCTGGCAGGCAGCGAAGCAGCATCAGCTGAAGCTGATCGTCGGCAGCGAGGTGCGGGTGCACCAGGGGCCGAAGCTGGTCCTGCTGGTGGAGGACCTTGTCGGCTACCAGAACCTCTGCGCGCTGATCACCCGCGCCCGTCGGCGTTCGGAGAAGGGCAGCTACCAGTTGCTCGCCGAGGACCTCGAGGCCCACCACCAGGGCCTGCTGGCGCTGTGGGTGGCCGAGCCCGACGATGGCGCCGCGGCCTGGTTGCGGCCGCTGTTCGGCGAGCGCCTGTGGCTGGCGGTGCACCTGCACCGCGGGGCCGACGACACGCAGCGCCTGGCGCAGCTGCGCGCCCTTGGGGCACGACTGGATATCCCGCTGGTGGCCTGCGGCGATGTGCACATGCATGTGCGCGGGCGGCGGGCGCTGCAGGACTGCATGACGGCCATCCGCGAACATTGCGCAGTCGCCGAGGCGGGGCGCTTCCTGTTCGCCAACGGCGAGCGCCACCTGCGCTCGCTCGACCAGCTGCGCGAGCTGTACCCCGCCGACTTGCTCGCGCAGACCACCCAGGTTGCCGGGCGCTGCACCTTCGACCTGTCGCAGCTGAAGTACCAGTACCCGCGGGAGCTGGTGCCCGAAGGGCAGACCCCGGCCAGCTGGTTGCGCGAACTGTGCCGGCGCGGCCTGCCCGAGCGCTGGCCCCACGGGCCGAGCGACAAGGTGCGCACGGTGCTGGAGCGGGAGCTGGCACTGATCGAGGAGCTGGGCTACGAGAGTTACTTCCTGACCGTCCACGACATCGTCGCCTTCGCCCGCCGCCAGCGCATCCTCTGCCAGGGGCGCGGTTCGGCGGCCAACTCGGTGGTGTGTTTCGTCCTCGGCATCACCGAGCTCGACCCCATGGAGCATCGCCTGCTGTTCGAGCGCTTCCTCTCCCGCGAGCGCAACGAGCCGCCGGACATCGACGTGGACTTCGAGCATGACCGCCGTGAAGAGGTGATCCAGTACGTGTTCCGCCGCTATGGCCGACACCGCGCGGCACTCACCGCCGTGGTCAGCAGCTATCACGCCGCTGGTGCGGTACGCGACGTGGCCCGGGTGCTCGGCCTGCCGACCGACCAGGTGGACGCCCTGGCCAAGTGCTGCGGGCGCTGGAGTGATCGCATCCCCGATGCCGGGCGCCTGGCCGAGGCCGGCTTTGATGCGCACAGCCCCTCCCTGCGGCGCATCCTGGTGCTGGCGGGGGAGCTGATCGGCTTTCCCCGGCACCTGTCACAGCATCCAGGCGGCTTTGTCATCTGCGAGCAGCCGCTGGACCGGCTGGTGCCGGTGGAGAACGCGGCGATGGCCGAGCGCACGGTGATCCAGTGGGACAAGGACGACCTGGACATGGTCGGCCTGCTCAAGGTCGATGTGCTGGCGCTGGGAATGCTCAGCGCCCTGCGCCGCTGTTTCGACCTGATCGCCCGGCACCGGGGACGCGAGTACACGCTGGCGACCCTGCCCAAGGAGGACCCGGCCACCTACGCCATGATCGGCCGCGCCGAGACCATGGGCGTGTTCCAGATCGAGTCGCGGGCACAGATGGCCATGCTGCCCCGGCTCAAGCCGGTGAAGTTCTACGACCTGGTGATCGAGGTGGCCATCGTCCGTCCCGGGCCGATCCAGGGCGACATGGTCCACCCGTACCTGCGCCGCCGGCTCGAGCAGGAGCCGGTCACCTATCCTTCGGAAAAGCTCAAGGCGGTCTTCGAGCGCACCCTGGGCGTGCCGCTGTTCCAGGAGCAGGTGATGGAGCTGGCCATGGTCGCCGCCGACTACAGCCCGGGCGAGGCCGACCAGTTGCGCCGCAGCATGGCCGCCTGGAAGCGCCATGGCGGGCTGGAGCCGCACCGCGAGCGGCTGGTCGCGGGCATGCTGCGCAATGGCTACGAACTGGCCTTCGCCGAGCGCATCTTCGAGCAGATCAAGGGTTTCGGCAGCTACGGCTTCCCCGAGTCCCACGCCGCCAGTTTCGCCCTGCTGTGCTATGCCAGCAGCTGGCTCAAGTGCCATGAGCCGGCGATCTTCACCTGCGCGCTGGTCAACAGCTGGCCGATGGGCTTCTACAGCCCCGACCAGCTGCTGCAGGAGGCCCGCCGCCAAGGGATCGACGTGCGCCCGGTGGATGTGTTCCATAGCGACTGGGACTGCACCCTGGAAGCCGTGGGCGAGGGCGCGCTGGCCATCCGCCTGGGGCTGCGCCAGATCCGTGGCTTCGCTGAAGACGATGCCCGCCGCCTGGCGCAGGCGCGGGCACAGCGTTCGTGGCGCGATGTCGAGGACCTGTGCCTGCGTGCCGGGCTCGATGCTCGGGCCCGTGCGCGCCTGGCGGATGCCGGGGCCTTGCGCGGGCTGGCCGGTGACCGCCACCAGGCGCGCTGGCAGGTGGCGGCGGTGCAGGCGCAGTTGCCGCTGTTTGCCGAGGTCGAACCTGTGTTCGAGCAGGCGGTGTCGTTGCCGCTGCCGAGTGTCGCCGAGGACCTGGCCGCCGACTACGACAGCCTGGGCACCACCCTCGGTCCGCATCCGTTGACCCTGCTGCGTTCTCGCTTGCGGGCGCTGGGTTGTCGCAGCTCGACGGAACTGGCGGGGGTCGAGCATGGCGACACGATTGCCGTGGCCGGCATCGTGGTCGGCCGGCAGCGTCCGCAGACCGCCAGTGGCGTGACCTTCGTCACTCTCGAGGATGAGCACGGCATGGTCAACGTGGTGGTCTGGCGCGACCTGGCCGAGCGCCAGCGGCGGGCGCTGGTGGGCTCGAAATTGCTCAAGGTGAGCGGGCGCCTGGAGCAGGAGAGCGGGGTGCGCCACCTGATCGCCCGACGACTGGAGGACATCAGCCCCTTGTTGCAGGGGCTGGATGTACGCAGTCGAGATTTTCACTAACAGGTAATGCTGGACCTCAGCGTAGCTCGACCTGCGCGCACAGTCCCCCTTCGGCACGGTTGCGCAGGGTCAGGCTGCCGCCCATGGCCTGGGTCAGTTGCTGGGCGATCGCCAGCCCCAGCCCGGTACCGCCGGTGCTGCGGTTGCGCGAACCCTCGACCCGGTAGAACGGCTTGAGCACGTCGTCGAGTTCCGCCTCGGGGATGCCCGGGCCATCGTCGAGCACGCGGATCAGGGTCACGCCGTTCTCGCAGCCCACCTCCAGCTGCGCGGCGCCGGAGAACTTGAGGGCATTGTCCACCAGGTTCACCAGCACCCGGCGCAAGGCATGGGGACGGGTTTGCAGGGTCGCCTGGGCGCTGCCGTGGCGGTCCACCCGGGCGCCGCTGTCCTGGTAGTCGAATACCAGGGAGTCGAGGAAGGCGTCGAGGTTGACCCGGCATGGCGCCTCGGTGCCGCTGTCCATGCTGCGGGCATAGGCCACGCCTTCGCGCACCAGGTGCTCCATGGCGTCCAGGTCGTGCGCCAGCTTGTCCTTCTCCTGGCCGTCGTCCATCTGCTCGACCCGCAGCTTCATGCGCGTGATCGGCGTCTGCAGGTCGTGGGAAATGGCGGCGAGCAGCTGCATGCGCTCCTTGAGGTAGGCGCCGATGCGCGCCTGCAGCGCATTGAAGGCCACGGCGGCGTAGCGCACCTCGCGCGGGCCGCTCTCGTCGAGCTGCGGGCCAGGGCTGTTCGGGTCGAGGTTGTCCACCGCCTGGACCAGGCGGGTCAGCGGGCCGATGGCCAGGCGCACGGCCAGCCAGGTGCAGGCCAGCAGCACCGCCAGCTGGATCAGCAGCACCACCGGCAGCCAGGTGGCCACCGGCACGGCGGCGGGGGTGACATCGATGGTCAGCGGCGCGCCGTCGGCCAGGCGCAGGTGAGCCTGGAAGTGCGCGTTGGGGCCGGGGATTTCCTGGAAGGTCAGGGCGTAGCGGTCACCAATGGCCTTGACGATGGACTCGGCGGCCATCGGCGGGTCGGCGCTGGGCATGGCTTCGCCGGGCAGGCCGCCGTCCAGCCGGTAGCGGTAGGTACGCCGCTCCAGGCGTGACAGCCAGGCCGGGCGCTCGGCGGCGGGCAGGCGGTCGAGGATGGCCACCGAGGTCGAGACATCCAGCTCCAGGTTGCTGAGCATCATCGAGCGGCTGCTGACGTACCGTTCGTAGGCCTGCAGGCTGAACGACAGGCCATAGGCCAGCACCAGCCCGGTGAAGAAGATCAGGGCCAGGCGCGAGGCCAGGGTGCGCGGCCATTTCATGCCGGCGACTCCAGCAACTGCACCGGTAGCGAGAACACGTAGCCTTCGCTGCGCACGGTCTTGATACAGGTCGGCTCGCGGGCGTCGTCGCCCAGGCGCTGGCGCAGGCGGCTGACCAGCAGGTCGATGGAGCGGTCGAAGATGTCCGCCTCGCGGCCCTGGGTGAGGTTAAGCAGTTGCTCGCGGCTGAGCACCCGCTGCGGATGGTCGAGGAACACCCGCAGCAGGCGGTACTCGGCCCCCGACAGCGCCACCAGGGTACCTTCGTTGTCGAGCAGGTGGCGGGCGGTGGTGTCCAGCCGCCATGGGCCGAAGGCGATCAGCCGGCTGCTCTCGCTGATGGTCAGGTTCGGCGGCAGCATGCGCGTGCGGCGCAGCACGGCGTTGATCCGCGCCAGCAGCTCGCGGGCGGAGAACGGCTTGGTCAGGTAGTCGTCGGCGCCCATCTCCAGGCCGATGATGCGGTCGGTCTCGTCGTTGCGCGCGGTGAGCATCAGCACCGGCGTGTTGCGGTGCTTGCCGGCGCGCAGTTCGCGGCACAGCAGCAGACCGTCGTCGCCGGGCATCATGATGTCGAGGACGATCAGGTCGACGGCGTTGTTTTCCAGGAAGGCGCGCATCTGCCGGCCATCGGCGACGATGCTGGTGCGCAGGCCGTTCTTCTTCAGGTAGTTGCCGACCAGTTCGCGGATCTCGCGGTCGTCGTCGACGATCAGGATGTGATCGGCGTGTTCCATCGGGGTGTCCTTGTACGTGGGGAATGGGCGCAGTGTACCGAGTGGATCCGGGCTTGCCTGCCCGGGTTTGTATTGCAGTGTATCTGCTGGCGACACAGATACAGGAAGAAGCACGGCGGCCCCTGGCCGGACACATGCGCGATACCTGGCAGGCGTGAAATGGCTCTCGACCGGGGAGTAAAGCCTTCCCAAACCAGAATCCGCATAAGGAGACACGCCATGAACCTCAAGACCCTCGCCAGCGCCGCCCTGTTTGCCGTCCTCGGCCTCGGCGCCCTGACGGCCCAGGCCAGCAGCAGCTCGCTGAACGACGCCAGCGTGATGCAATACCGCTACGGCGACCGGCTGGATGTGAAGAAAGTGCTGTCGGTGAAGGATGAGCCAGGCACCACCTGCGGGCCGGTGAAGACTCGCATGGACTACCTCGACTCCCAGGGCAAGCCGCAGAGTGTCGAGTACCGCTCATACGCCACCAGTGGCTGCCATGACAACTGAGGCGCGCGGCAAGCGCTGCCTGCTCAAGGCCGGCGGCGTGGCCCTGGCCCTGCTCGGGCTGGGCCTGGCCGGCCACCTGCTGGCCAGGGACAGCTACGGCCCCATGCCGTCGCTGGCGGGGGCCGAGCAGTGGCTCAACTCGCCGCCGCTGGATGGCACCGCGCTCAAGGGCAAGGTGGTGCTGGTGGACTTCTGGACCTACGACTGCATCAACTGTCGGCGCAGCCTGCCCCATGTCAATGATTGGGCGCGGCGCTACGGCGAGCAGGGGCTGGTGGTGGTCGGGGTGCATACGCCGGAGTACGACTACGAGCACGACCTGGACAATGTCCGGGCCCAGGTGCAGCAACTGGGCATCGCCTACCCGGTGGCGGTGGACAATGGCTACCGGATCTGGAACGCCTGGGGCAACCAGTTCTGGCCGGCGCATTACTTTGTCGATCGCAAGGGGCAGGTGCGCCATGTGCACTTTGGCGAGGGGGATTATGCGGGGCAGGAGGGGGTGATTCAGGCGTTGTTGAATGAGCCGGGTTGATCTGTTGTCCGTTTCGGCCCTATCGCGGGGCAAGCCCGCTCCCACGCCGTCCGTGCAGTGATAGCGTGGGAGCGGGCTTGCCCCGCGATAGGGCCGGCCCAGGCAACATCATTCCCCGAGCCGCTGCTCCCGTGACGGCGGATAGCCGAAATACGCCGCATAGCACTTGCTGAAGTGCGAGACCGAGACGAACCCGCAGGCCACCGCCACCTCCATCACCGACAGATCCGAATACTGCAGCAGGCGCCGGCTCTTGGTGATGCGCAGTTCCATGTAGTAGCGCCGGGGCGAGGTGCCCAGCTGGGCCTGGAACAGGCGGTCGATCTGCCGCCGGGAACGCCCGGAGTAGGTGGCCAGCTGGTCGAGGCTCAGGGTCTCCTCGAGGTTGTTCTCCATCAGCTCGACGATGGTGCGCAGGTGCAGGCTCATGGACTTCTTCGCCCCCGGTCCGACCTGGCGATACCGCGCCCCCGAGAACGACAGGATCTCCTCGACGCCTTCGGCCAGGGCATCGCCGTACAGCCGCCGCACCAGCCCGAGCATCAGCTCCATGGCGCCGTTGGGGCTGGCGGCGCTCAGGCGGTCGCGGTCGAGGGTGAAGCTGGCCGGGGTGATGCGTGTCTGCGGGCTGATCTCGGCCAGGCTGGCGCGCTGCTCGGGGTGCACGCTGCAACCATAGTCGTCGAGCACCCCGGCGCGGCCGAGGAACCAGGCGCCGTTCCACAGCCCGCCGAGGGTCATGCCGTGGCTGGCGCAATCGCCCAGCAGGCGGTCGAGGTCGGGGTATTTCAAGGGTGTGCGCAGGCCGCCGCAGATCACCAGCAGGTCGAGGTCCTGCAGGCTGCGCGGCGCCAGCGGACTGGCCACCAGTTCCAGGCCCAGGTCGCTGAGCACGCGATCGCCCGCCAGGGACAGCGGGGTGGAGGTGAAGCTGTCGGTGCGCAGCAGGTTGGCGGTGACCAGCACGTCCATCGCCACGGTGAAACTGGCCATGGAGAAATGCTCGAGCAGGACGAAGTCGACGCGGTAGGGGCGCTGGTTGCCGGCATCGCCGGACTTGAGCCGCAGCATGTTGCTGGTGCTGGTCTTCTTGCTGAACTGGCGTGGCGTGGGCACTGCGGACTCCGCTTCCTGGCTGGCGCGCACGAGTGTGCGGCGGGACGCGGGGAAAGACAACAGCGGCGCTCGCTGGCGCTGAAAGCACAGCGCCCCCTCGAGAGGGGGCGCCGGTCATGCAACGCGGGACTTAGAAGTCGCCGCGCAGGGTGAACATGTAGCTGCGCGGGGTGCCGTAGGTGGTGCCGCGGGTCCAGTAGCCCATGGAGTCGAAGTACTTGCGGTCGAACAGGTTCTCGACGTCGACGCCGACGGTCCAGTGCTCGTCGAGCTTGTAGGCGGCGCGGGCGTCGAAGATCGCACGGCCGCTGTTGTACGCCTCGTTGTAGGCATCGACGTAGGAGTTCTGCGCCGAGACGCCACCGCCGACGCTCAGGCGGTTCCATTCACCCGGGAAGGTGTAGTTGGTGTTCACGCGCACCATGTGTTTCGGGGTCTGCGCCGAGATCGGGCCGCCCTCGGACGAACTGGTGGTGTTGTAGGTATAGCCGGCCGCGACCTGCAGGCCCGGCAGCAGTTCGCCGGTGGCCTCGGCTTCGAAGCCCTTGCTGCGGTTGATGCCATCGCCGTTGGTCCAGCAGCGGCCGGCCGGGTCGGTCGGGCACTTGCCGCGGTTGGCCGTATCCTGCAGGGCTACGTCTTCCTGCTCGATGTAGAACACGGCGAAGGACACGTTCAGGCGCTTGTCGAACAGCTCACCCTTGATACCGGTCTCGTAGTTCGAGCCGACGGATGGATCCAGCACGCTGCCGCTGACGGTACGGTAGTTGGACTGCGGCAGGAAGATGTCGGCGTAGCTGGCGTACCACGACCACTGGTCGTTCAGGTCGTAGATCGCACCGACGAAGGGCGTGAACTCTTCATCCTGGCGACTGGTCGTCACCTTTGGGCCGTTCCAGGCTTCGTTCTTGTACCAGCTCAGGCGGCCACCGAGGACGAAACTCAGGTCTTCGGTCGCGTGCAGGCGGGCGCTCAGGTAAGTGCCGTAGCGGGTGTCGATGGTGTCGTCCATGGACTTCCAGCCGTTACGCTGCAGCTCGGGGATATTGCTGTGGTCGGGATCAAACACATTGAGCGGGATAGGGCTCGGTAGCGCGATGGTGTTGTCCTTGTCGTTCATCTTGCGCTTGGACCAGTTGGCGCCGAGGGTCAACTGGTGGGTCAGGCCGAAGGCCTCGAAGGTGCCGTCCAGGTGGCCGTCGACGGCATTGGAGGTCACATCGAACTTGTGATAGCTGACGGTGTTGACCGTCGGACCGCCGGGAGCGTTGTACTCCAGGGTTTCCCGCGCGCCCCACTCGATGGCGCTGCGGTTGTAGCCACCCTCGGAATGGGACAGCGCCAGCTTGGCGGTCCAGTTGTCGTTGAAACGGTGGGTGAGGTCGGCAAACACCTCGTCCATGTCGGTCTGCAGCTTGGTCCAGTCCTGGCCCAGGTAGGTCGAGCGCTTCAGGTGCGGGTTGCTGCCATCGGGGTTGTTGGGGATGCCCAGCACGCTGTAGCCGTCGATGCGCGAGGTCTGGCGGCGCAGGCCCAGGGCGACGGTGGTGGCGTCGTTCAGGTCGGCCTCGACGATCCCGTACAGCAGTGGCCGCTTGGACTTGGTGACGTCGGTGAAGTAGCCGCGGTCCTCATAGGAGGCGACCATGCGCCCGCGCAGGGTGCCCTGGGGGTTGAGGCGGCCACTGGCATCCAGGTCCAGGCGATAGTTGTCCCAGGAACCGGCGCGGGTGATCACGGTGAAGCGCGGGTCGGCGGTCGGGCGCTTGCGCACCAGGTTCACCGCGCCGCCCGGGTTGCCGGCGCCGACCAGCAGGCCGGAAGCACCGCGCAGCACTTCGACGCGGTCGAAGATCGCCATGTCCGGGGTCATCCAGCCGGTGTAGGCGTAGGCCTGCCCGGGCACGCCGTCGACCATGTAGCTTTCGTCGGTGAGGTCGAAGCCACGGGAGCTGAAGTGGTGGTTGCCGTAGCCGCGGTTGGCGCGGGTGATACCGGTGGTCTGGGCCATCACCTGGTCCAGCGAGACCAGGTTCTTGTCGTCCATCAGCTTGCGGGTGACCACGGTCACCGACTGCGGGGTTTCACGCAGCGATTGCGCGGTCTTGCCGATGGTCACCGCACCGGTGGTGTAGGAGTTGCTGCCCTCGGTGGTGGCGCCGAGCACCTGGCCGTTGATGGTGGTGGCGTCCAGGGTCATGGCCGAGCCGGACTCCGCCGCGCCGCTGATGATCAGGGTGTTGTCCTGCACGCTGTAGCGAATCCCGCTGTTCCTGAGCAGCTCCCCAGCTGCCTGGGTTGGCGAGAAGCGGCCCTTGACTGGGCTGCTGCGCAGGCCCTGGACGGTTTCCGGGCTGAACAGCACCTGCAGGTTGCCCTGGCGACCCAGCTCTTGCAGGGCGCTGGCCAGCGACTGGGCCGGGATGTCGAAGTCCTGCTCCTGGGCCTGCACCTGGGCGGCCAGCGGCAGGGACAGGGCGAGGCCGAGGGTTGCCATGGCCGGCGAGGAGCGCAGCATCCGGCGCAGCATCAGCGCTTTGCTCAAAGGGGTCAGGGTGTTGGCTGGTATTGGCATTTTTATGCTCTGGCTCAAGGTACGCAAAGTAAATGAAAATTATTCCGTTGCGAGTAGGACGCATGCGAATGCCAAAACCGGAAAAATAATTATTGCGGTTGGTAGAGGCGTGACCTGCGACTTCCCTGTAGGCAGGGTTGATTCAGCGTGCGGCAATAGGGGAACGAGCGGTGCGGCGGGGAATTTAAGCGGCGCGGGCGGTGACAGGGCCACCGCCCGTGGGGGAGGGGTCAGGCGGGCAGGGCCGGTTCTTGGTTGCGTTCGACCAGGATCTTGCCGCTGTGCATGCGCACCAGCTGGTCGGCCACCGGGAAGTAGCGGTCGTCGTGGGAGATGACGATGATGGTCTTGCCCTGCTGCTTCAGCTCCGGCAGCAGCTCGGTGTAGAACACCCGGCGGAAGGCCGGGTCCTGGTCGGCGGCCCACTCGTCGAACACCAGCACCGGACGCTGGTCGAGCCAGGCGTTGATCAGCGCCAGGCGCTTGCGCTGGCCGGTGGACAGGTCGGTGGTGGTGAAGCTGCCGTCGCGGATCCCGACCTTGTGGGCGATGTCCAGGCGTTCGAGGTACTTGGCGGCCTCCGGCGGCAGCTCGGCGAGGCCCGGCAGCGGTTCGTCGAACAGGTAGTAGTCGGCGAAGATGGTGGTGAACAGCTGGCGGTAGTCGTCCAGGCGCTGCGGTGTGACCGCCTCGCCGTTGAGGCGGACCTCGCCCTGTTGCGGGGTATACAGGCCCAGCAGCAGCTTGATCAGGGTGGTCTTGCCGCAACCGTTCTCGCCGACGATGAAGACGATATCGCCCTGGCGGATGGTCAGGTCCACCGGGCCCAGGTGGAACGGCTGGCTGCCTTCGACCTGAGGGTAGTCATAGCGCAGCTGGCGCAGTTCGATGGAGGCGACCTCTGTCACCTGTGGCGCGCGGTCGCTGACCAGCAGGTGCGGTTCGGGCGAGGAGAAGCGCTGGGACAGTTCGGCGATCCGGCGCAGGGCGATCTGTGCCCGGCTGATGCTCGGCAGGTTGGTGATCAGCTGTTCCAGCGGCCCCTTCATGTACAGCATCACCAGCACGAAACCACCCAGCACGGTCTTGTCGGTGCTCGGCCACAGGGCCTGGAAGGCGATGGCGATGCCGATCACCGCGAAGAACAGCATCGAGCCGAAGGTCTCGGCGCTGACGAAGATGTTCGCCGCGCGGATGTTGGCCTTGCAGATGCGTTCGGTGGCGCCGTGGATCAGCTGGTCGTGCATATGCTGGCGGCGCTGGCGCTGGATGCGCAGCTCCTTGGCGCCGCCGGAAAGGGCCTGGTAGTGCTTCTGCAGCTCGTCCTCGTTGTTGCGCGCGGTAAGGATGTTCTTCATGCCGTGGCGATGGGCGAGGAACTGCGCGCCGGTGCCGACCACCACGGTCAGCACGGTGACCAGCAGGATCTGCCAGGACAGCAGCGCCAGGTAGGACAGGCAGCCGAGGGTGACGGTGAAGGCGATGACCATCGGCGCCACTGACAGGGCGAAGGCGCTGATGGTGCTGACGTCATTGAGCAGCACCGGGATCAGGCGGTGGGCGCGGTAGCGCTCCAGTTGTGCGATCGGCGCCACCAGCACCTTGGCGGCCAGTTCGCGGCGCAGGCGCGCCACCACCTTCTGCCCGACGTAGTTGGTCAGCAGGTTCGAGCCGGTGGAGCAGGCCAGGGTCAGCAGGCACAGGCCACCGAACAGCAGGGCGGTGCGGGTGTCCGGCCCGCCCACGGCGTTCATCGCGCTGTTGATGGTGGCCAGCAGGGCGGTGACGCTCAGGCCGCTGACCACGCCGAGGGCCGCCGAAAGCGCGACCAGCATCCAGAACGGCTTGAGTATCCGCAGGGTTTCCTGGGCGAGGCTGGGGGTCTTGGACGTCATGGAGTCATCTCGTGAGTATTCGTTGGCGCAGGGCGGCGGACCAGGCCCTGATCTTGGTAGACGAGAGGGTTTTGCGCGGATTTAGTGGCGAGGCGGATCCGGCGCCAGGGGCGCCGGAAGTGGGGAGGGCTTAGAGCTCGCGGGCGACACGGAAGCCGATCCAGTCGCCGCGCAGGGTGGAGCTGCGTTCGTTGCGGTTGCCCGAGCGGGAGAAGATCGGCGCCTCGGTGTAGTCGTTGCCGCGGATCACCCGGCGGTCCTCGCATTCGCTGCTGTTGGTCTGCGGGCTGCCATCGGTGGGGGCGGTGGCGTAGCTGTCGACGTAGCAGTCGCGGGTCCACTCGTAGACGTTGCCGTGGCCGTCGTAGACGCCGAAGGCGTTGGGTGGGAAGCTGCCGACGGGCGAGGTGAAGGAGAAGCCGTCCGTGGGGCCGTAGGTGTTGGCGTGCTTGGAGATCTGGTACTTCTGCTCGTCGTTGTCATCGAGGGGGAAGGGGAACGGCCCGGTGCTGCCGCCGCGCACGGCGTATTCGCGCTGGGATTCGCTGAGCACCTTGTAGACCTTGCCGGTCTTCTTCGATAGCCACGAGGCGTAGGCCTCGGCCTCGTGGAAGTTCAGGCACACGGCGGGTTGGCGGTCACCCTGCTGGTAGCGCGGCACGCCCGCGATGCATTCGCGGCCCGGGCGGGTGTCGCCGTTGGGGACCTTGTAACCGCTGGCCTTGAGGTAGGCTTTCCATTCGCCGTTGGTGATCTGGTATTGGCTGACGGCAAAGGCCTTCTTGAAGGTCACCTGGTGCAGCGGGCCTTCGTCGTCCTGGCGGCCTTTCTCGTCATTCGGGGTACCCATCATGAAGCTGCCAGCGGGCAGCACCACCATTTCCGGGCAGGTCTTGGCGCAGTCGCGGAACACCGTGCCGGGTTTGTGCGCGGGCGCCGCGGCCAGGGCCGGCAGGCTGCAGGCGACCAGCAGGGCGGCCAGGGTGAGGCGGTTCAGGGGTGCGGTCATGGGGAAGCCTTGTTCAGGGTTGCTGGGCAGACAGCGGGAGTTCGTGCTGATGAACGAAATGAACGAGGCGATGTTTAAGGGTGGGTTGTAACAAGTGTTTGGCGGGAGAGGTGTGGCGCCTATCAGATCGAGCGCCGCCCGCGCGGCGCATCGCGGCGCAAGGCCGCTCCTACATCTGTTTCGGGCCAGTTATGCCTGAGAGTGAGGCGGCGCCCGCCTTGGTGCATGCCTTGAGGCAGGTGAAGCGGCAGCGGTGCCCACGCTGGAACCGCGTCGGACCAACAAGGCGGACCAGGTAATGGCACAGGATTGACTGGCCCGAAACAGATGTAGGAGCGGCCTTGCGCCGCGATGCGCCGCGCGGGCGGCGCTCGATCTCGAGAGCGCTGCAAGGCTACAGTCAAGCGCTAGCGCCTCAACTCAACCCAACTCAAGCCAGATCGGCGCATGGTCCGAAGGCTTCTCCATCCCCCGCAGCTCATAGTCGACCCCGGCGGCCTTGACCCGTGGCAGCAAGCCCTGGGAGGCCATGATCAGGTCGATGCGCAGGCCGCGCTTGGGCTCGTCCTCGAAGCCGCGGCTGCGGTAGTCGAACCAGCTGAAGCGGTCGGCCACCTCCGGGTGCAGGTGACGGAAGCTGTCGACCAGGCCCCAGCCCTTGAGCCGCTCCATCCACTCGCGCTCCTCGGGCAGGAAGCTGCACTTGCCGGTCTTCAGCCAGCGCTTGGCGTTGTCCGCGCCGATGCCGATGTCGCAGTCCTGGGGCGAGATGTTCAGGTCACCCATCACCACGACGGGCTGGTCATTCTTGAACTGCCCTTCGAGCAGGGCCTGCAGGTCGCTGTAGAAGCGCTGCTTGGCCGGGAACTTGGTGGGGTGGTCGCGGCTCTCCCCCTGGGGGAAGTAACCGTTCATCACGGTGATCGGCGTGCCGTCGGCATCGGCGAAGGTGCCCCAGATGAAACGACGCTGGGCGTTCTCTTCATCGCTGGCAAAGCCTTTGAACAACGACAGCGGCGCCTGGCGCGAGAGCAGGGCGACCCCGTAGTGGCCCTTCTGGCCGTGGTAGTGCACGTGGTAGCCGAGCGCCTCGACGTCGGCCAACGGGAACTGATCGTCGCTGACCTTGGTTTCCTGCAGGCCGATCACGTCCGGCTGGTGTTTGTCGATCAGCGCCGCCAGCTGGTGCGGACGGGCGCGCAGGCCATTGATGTTGAACGAGACGATCTTCATGGAAAGATGATCCTGGTAAAAGCCACGGATGCTAGCCGACATCGCCGGCCACGGCCAGCATGGCGCCGCGCGGCGGGCACTGCTAACGTGCTGGAGGAGGTGAACCCAGCGCCGGAATCTGGCTCCAAGGCACTGTAAGCCCATTCCAGGAGGACTGCCCGCAATGCCCGACGTCATCGCCGCCCCGGCCCGCACCTGTCTGCTCGACGCCGGCTACGCCCGTGAGGCGCGTTCGCTGCTTTACCATGCCTATCGCCACGAGCCGACCTTCGCCTGGCTGTTCGAGGGCCAGCGCCCCGGCTACGAGCGTCGCCTGCGGGTGATGGTGCGCGAATGGGTGCGCCAGCACTTCTATCTGCAGTTGCCGGCGATCGGCCTGCTGCTGGAGGACCGCCTGGTCGGCCTGGCGCTGATCGTGCCGCCGCAGCGGCGCCTGGGCGTGGCCGACAGCTGGGCCTGGCGCCTGCGCATGATCCTCGGCACCGGCCTGCGCTGTACCCGGCGCTACCTGGACTACCAGGCCGCGCTGGCCGGCTGCCTGCCGGGCGACAATGTCCACGTCCTGCCGCTGCTGGGCGTGCACCCGCAGTTCCAGGGCCAGCACTATGGGGAGCAACTGCTGCAGGCCGTGCACGACTGGTGCGCGGAGGACGCCAACACCGAGGGCGTGGTGCTGGATACCGGCAATGCGCACTACCTGGCGTTCTACCAACGCCAGGGTTATGAAGAAATCGGCGAGATCGCGGTGGGACCGATCAGGGAGCGGGTGTTCTTCCACCCCAATCCCCGTTCATCCAGGGTGGCGAACCTGTGACAGGCGTTTGCCGACAGCCCTCTTGACCCCTTTGCTCTGGTAGCATGCCGCGCATGACGTATTCAGGAAGACTTGGCTGGGGCCTGCTGTTGCTGGCCGCCAGCTCCATGGCATGGGCGCAGAGCGAATTGCTGGTGCGGGTCAAACCCGCCAACAAGGCGCTCAAGTCCAATATCGAAGGGTATATCGGCAGCCTGGGCGATCGCGACGAAGAAGCCCTGCTGCGCTTCAGCCGGGGCGCCGAGGAGCAGACGCGCAAGGCGGCCCAGGCCCTGGGCTACTACCAGGCGCGGGTCGAGACCGAGGTCAAGGCACCGGGGGACAACGACAAACCCGCGCAACTGATCATCCGGGTCGAGCCCGGCGAGCCGGTGCGCCTGCGCAACGTGACCGTGCGCATCGACGGGCCGGCCAGCGAGCTCAAGGCCTTCCGCATCCCCGACAGCAAGGCGCTGCGCCCGGGCGAGCAGCTCAACCACGGCACCTACGAGGATGCCAAGCGGCTGATCCAGAACCAGGCGTCGCGCTACGGCTTCTTCGCCGGCCGTTTCGAGCGCCAGCGCCTGGCGGTGGACCCGCAGGCCGGCGTGGCCGACATCGAGCTGATCTACCTGAGCGGCCCGCGCTACCGCCTGGGCGCGGTGACCTTCGGCGGCGACGCGCCGCTGGACAATGACCTGCTGCAGCGCATGGTGTCGTTCAAGCCCGGCACCCCCTACGACTCTGAACTGATCGCCGAACTCAACAACGACCTGCAATCGAGCGGCTACTTCGACAGCGTGCGGGTGGACGCCGCGCCCACCGCCGCAGTGGGCGAGGACATCCCGGTGGATGTGCGCCTCGATACCCGCAAGCCGCGCACCCTGGGCCTGGGCCTGGGCTTTTCCACCGACGTCGGGCCGCGCGGCAAGGCCAACTGGACCCGCCACTGGGTCAACCCGCAAGGGCACAGCTATGGGTGGGAAACCGAATTGTCGGCGCCCCGGCAGAACGTCGGGCTGTGGTACGACATCCCGCTGGACCCGCCGCTCACCGACAAGCTGCGCTTCGCCGGCGGCTACCAGAACGAGGAGATCTCCGGCACCGACACCCTGAGCAAGCTGCTCACCGTTGGCCCCGAGTGGCACAGCAAGCTGCCCAGCGGCTGGCAACGGGTGATCTCGCTCAAGTACCAGCGCGAGGAATATCGGCTGGGTGACGACTCGGGGCTGAGCAACCTGCTGATGCCGGGCGTCAGCTTTTCGTACCTGCGCAGCGACAACCGCATCGACCCGCATAACGGCTACCGCCTGCAGTTCGACCTGCAGGCGGCCAAGGAAGGCCTGGGCTCGGACACCAACCTGATCCACGGCAACGTGCTGCTCAAGGGCCTGACCACCCTGGGCCAGAACCATCGCTTCCTCGCTCGCGTGCAGTTCGGCGGCAGCGCCACCAACGGCTACCAGCAGAACATCCCGCCGTCGCTGCGCTTCTTCGCCGGTGGCGACCAGAGCGTGCGCGGCTACGACTACCAGTCGCTGTCGCCAAAGAACAACCAGGGCGACCGCATCGGCGGCCGCTACCTGGTGGCCGGCAGCGCCGAGTACCAGTACTCGATCGCGGAAAAATGGCGCCTGGCGACCTTCGTCGACCAGGGCAACTCGTTCAATTCGCTGGAGTTCCCCAGCCTCAAGACCGGTGTCGGCATCGGTGTGCGCTGGGTGTCGCCGGTCGGGCCGCTGCGCCTTGACCTGGCCCGCGCGCTGGATGATGACGGTGGTTTTCGCTTGCACTTCTCCATGGGGCCCGAGCTGTGATGCGTGTGTTCAAACCGATCCTGCTGGTGCTGGCGGGCCTGCTGGTGCTGATCGTCCTGGCGCTGGGGCTGGTGCTCGGCACCCAGGCGGGCAGCCGCTGGGCGCTGGCGCGGGTGCCGGGGCTCGAGGTCAGCGATTTTACCGGGCGCCTTGGCGGCAGCTGGCAGGCCAGCCTGCTGCGCTGGTCCGCCGGCGACGATCGGGTCGAGCTGCTGACGCCACAATTGGCCTGGTCGCCGGCCTGCCTGCTGCGTGCCACCCTGTGCATCGAGCGCCTGCAGGCCGAGCGCATCGACATGGCCTTCGCGCCGGGAGAGGACAACCCCAACAGCGGCCCGCTGCAATTGCCGGCGCTGAACCTGCCGCTGGCCATCGAACTGGGCGAGGTCAAGGTGGGCCAGTTGCGCCTGGATGGCAGCGAACTGCTGGGCGACCTGAGCCTGGCCGCGCACTGGACCGCCAGCGGGCTGCGGGTGGACAGCCTGCGACTGCGCCGAGACGATCTGCACCTGGATGTCCAAGGCGACCTGACGCCCCAGGGTGACTGGCCGCTGCAGCTGCAGGGCACGCTGCAACTGCCGACAGTGGATGGCAAGCCGTGGCAGTTGGCATTGAACGCCAAGGGCGAGCTGCAGCAGACCCTCGTCATCGAGGCCACCAGCAGCGGTTACCTGGATGCCCGGTTGAACGGTGAATTGCAGGCCCTGGCCGAGCACCTGCCGGCCCGCCTGAGCATCCGCTCGGAGGCCTTCAAGCCCGCCGGCGAGTTGCCCGACACCCTGCAGTTGAACCAGCTCAAGCTCGATGCCCAGGGCGACCTGCTCAAGGGTTACCAACTCTCAGGTTCGGCCACCTTGCCCGCCGAGCAAGGGCCGGTGGGCCTGGTGCTGGCCGGCAAGGTGGACGCCAAGGGAGCCCGGATCGATGCCCTGGACCTCAACGCCAGCGACACGCAGCGGCTCAAGCTGCAGGCCAGCGCCGACTGGCAGCAGGGCCTGAGCGCCGACGCCAGCCTCGACTGGCTGGACTTCCCCTGGTTGCGCCTGTATCCGCTGGAGCAGGCGCCCCAGGTCACCCTCAAGCGCTTCAACGCCCAGGTGCAGTACCGCGACGGCAACTACAAGGGCGCGTTCAACGGCGACCTGGACGGCCCGGCGGGCGCTTTCAGCCTGGCCAGCCCGTTCGAGGGCGACCTGGGCCAGGTACGCCTGCCACAGCTGCTGCTCAGCGCGGGGCAGGGCAAGGCCGCGGGCAGTGTCGCCTTGCGTTTTGCCGACACCCTGGCCTGGGATGTCGACCTGCAATTGTCGGCGCTGGACCCGGCCTATTGGCTGGCGGAGCTGCCGGGCACCCTGGCCGGGCCGCTGCGCAGCCAGGGCGAGCTCAAGCACGAGCAGTTGGCGCTCAAGGCGCAGCTGGACCTCAAGGGTCGCCTGCGCGGCCAGTCGGCGCTGGTCAAGGTCGACGCCGAGGGCGCTGGCGAGCGCTGGACCCTGGGCAGCCTGGCGGTGCAGCTGGGTGACAACCGCATCAGCGGCAGCGCCAGCCTGCAGCAGCGCCTGGCCGGGCGTATCGACCTCGACCTGCCGCGCCTGGGCCAGCTCTGGCCGCAACTGCAAGGGCAGGCCAAGGGCCGCATGGACCTGGCCGGTACCCTGGCCGCGCCCCAGGGCACCCTGGCCCTGCAGGGCCAGCAACTGGGCCAGGCCGACAACCGCGTGCAGCGCCTGGACCTCGACGCGCGACTGGACAGCGCCCAGCGCGGCCAGCTGACGCTCAAGGCCGGCGGGATCCGCCTGGGGGACACCGCCCTGGGCAGCCTCGATGTGCAAGGCAAGGGCGATATCCGCCAGCAGGCCGCGACGCTGGCCCTCGACGGCCCGCAACTCAAGCTCGACCTGGCGCTGGATGGCGCCTTGAGCAAGGGCGACTGGCGTGGCCGCCTGGCCAACGGGCGCATCCAGGCCGGCGGCCAGGATTGGCAGTTGCAGGCACCGGCGCGCCTGCAACGCCTGGCCAGCGGCCAGCTCGACTTCGGTGCCCATTGCTGGCGTTCCGGCCAGGCCAGCCTGTGCGGCGAGGACCAGCGCCTGGCGCCAGAGCCGCGCCTGCGCTACCACCTCAAGCAGTTCCCGCTGGACAGCCTGGCGCAGTGGCTACCCAAGGACTTCGCCTGGCACGGCCTGCTCAACGCCGACATCAACCTCGACATCCCGTCCAGTGGCCCCAAGGGCAGCATCCGCATCGATGCCGGCGGCGGTACCCTGCGGGTGCGCGACAAGGACCGCTGGATCGACTTCCCTTACCAGGTGTTGCGCCTGGACAGCACCCTGGCGCCGCGCCGGGTCGACACCCGCGTGGATTTTCGCGGCGAGCGCCTGGGCGAGCTGAACCTGAATGCCCGCATAGACCCGCTGGGCCGCAACAAGCCGCTTTCCGGCGACTTCCGCCTGGCCGGGCTCGATCTGTCGGTCATCCGCCCGTTCCTGCCGATGGTCGAGCGCCTGGCCGGCCAGCTCAACGGCAGCGGACGCCTGTCGGGCAGCCTGCTGGCGCCCCAGGTCAATGGCAACCTGGCCTTGAGCGGCGGCGAAGTCAGCGGCGCTGAACTGCCGGTCAGCCTCGAGGACCTGTCGCTGCAGGCACTGATCGCCGGCGAGCAGGTGCAGTTGAACGGCAACTGGCGCAGCGGCGCCGCCGGCCGTGGGCAACTGGCCGGTCACCTGACCTGGGGGCAGGCGCTGGGCATGGACCTGCGCCTGCAGGGCCAGCAACTGCCGGTCAGCATCGAACCGTACGCGGCGCTGGAAGTGGCGCCCGACCTGACCATCCGCCTGCTGGACGACCGCCTGGCGGTGACCGGCAAGGTGCTGGTGCCCAAGGGCAAGATCACCGTGCGCGAGTTGCCGCCGTCGACGGTCAAGGTCTCCGATGACACGGTGATCGTCGGCCACCAGACCGAGCAGGGCAAGCCGCCGATGGCGGTGGCCATGGACATCGATGTCGAGGTCGGCAGCGAAAAACTGTCGTTCAAGGGCTTCGGCCTTACCGCCAACCTGCTGGGGCATGTGCATATCGGCGACAACCTCGATACCCGCGGCGAACTGAGCCTGGCCGACGGGCGCTATCGGCAGTATGGGCAGAATCTGACCATCCGCCGCGCGCGCCTGTTGTTCGCCGGGCCCATCGACCAGCCGTACCTGGATATCGAGGCCATCCGCAAGGTCGATGACGTAATTGCCGGCATCCGCCTGAGCGGCAGCGCCGAACAGCCGACCACCAAGGTGTTCTCGGAGCCGGCAATGAGCCAGGAGCAGGCATTGTCCTACCTGGTGCTGGGCCGGCCGCTGAACAGCTCTGGCGAGGACAACAACATGTTGGCCGAGGCGGCGCTGGGCCTGGGCCTGATGGGCAGCGCCGGCCTCACCGGCGGCCTGGCCTCGAACCTGGGCATCGACGACTTCCAGCTCGACACCCAGGGCACGGGCAACAAGACCAGCGTAGTGGCCAGCGGCAATCTCACCGAGCGGCTTAGCCTGCGTTATGGCGTCGGCGTATTCGAGCCGGCCAACACCATCGCCTTGCGCTACAAGCTCAGCAAGAAGGTCTACCTCGAGGCCGCCAGCGGCCTGGCCAGTTCCTTGGATATCTTCTACAAGCGAGATTTCTGAGCCCGGTGGAGTGCCTGCTCATCGGGCATGGCACTCTTGGCGACGAATGTTGCCGATCTGCCGCAGACTCAGACCGTACTTGTTGGCCAGCAGGCTGCGCGACAGCCCGCTGGCGCTTTCCTTCTGGATCTGCTGGTTGCGCAACTGGCGCTGGAAGTGATCGGGCTTGGGGATTTCCAGGGCCAGGCCGGCGTAGCGCTCGATCAGCGCGTCGAGCGCCTCGGATGGCAGCACGTCGGCCAACTTGCTGCGGTCACGGTGCTTGGGGATGTACTTGGGGCGTCCGCCGAAGGCACAGGTCAGGCGATAGGCGCTGTCCAGGCCGATGCACTCGATCAGCGCCTGCAGCGATTGAGGCAGTTGGGTGATGTCGATACTGCTCAGGTCTGGCTTTTCCACGAAATGGTTCCTTCCGTCATGTAGGTTTGGCAGACGCCGAGGCCCGAATGGCTGCGGCGTGGTCGGCCACGGGTGGCGGTCCGAGTGGCGTGGTCCGATTTTCGAACAGCAGCGGAAAGGGTCGCTAGGCGCGAAGCGGACCGGAGCTTGTAGCCGCAACTGCCTGTTGTTTGCGGGCAGCCTGATCGCGTGAAGTAGGAAACGCCTTCACCCTTTAGCTACAGGCCCCAAATCGTCTAGTGAAGGGGTTCCATGATGGCGGTTTGGGTGTGTGACCCAGGCCTTCGCGCGCAGACACGCCCGGGTGTCCTGGGGTGAGGAGGTCTGTGCAGGGAAAGGGGGGCGGGCAGGAACTTCAGCGGGGGAAAAGCGGGCGAGGTATCATGGCGTCGGCTCCGCTGGAGCCTCATGTCCCCGATGTCGCAAGGAATTTCCGATGACCCACGTGCAGCGCCTCAAATACTCGATCCTGATCATCCTGGTGGTCCTGGGGATCATGCTCGGCCTAAGCTACCTGCAGAAGCAGGGCACTATCAGCGAGCAGACGTTCCAGTACATCGCCATCGCCATCGCGGTGGTCGTGGTGGTGATCAACGGGATCCTGCGGCGCAAGGTCAAGCCCTGAGACGGGCGGGCCGGCATATCCTTGCCGGCCAGGCGCTCAACGCGAGACGGGTTGCTCGAGCACGGCCCGGGCCTGGGGGTTCAGGCTGTAGCACTTGTCGCTACCCAGGCTGATGACGCCTTCGCTGCACAGGCGCTTGAGCACCTCGCGCACACTCAGGAACGACAGCGGAATATCCAGTTGCTCGAGTTGCGCATGCACGCCGCGCACGCCAATGCTGCGGCCACTGCGCCCGGCGGTGTGCAGCGCGTCGATGACCTTCAGGCGGATCAGGCTGGTGCGCAGGCCATAGGCGCGCAGCAGCTCGCGGATCTGTTCGTTGCCCACGCGTTCCTCCTGGGGGGCGGCGGCCTGGCCTGGGGCGGACGGCGCCGATAGCGATTGTTGCGGGTTGTACATGTGAATGCTCCTTTTCGTGGACTGTCCCGAAATCATGGGTGCCTCACATCTAAAGACGAATGAGATCGACAAAACTGCAACCTTCGGTGAAAAAAATCTGACACGTTCTGTTGAGAACGTTGCAGCCTCGCGTCGAAAGTAAAATTTTCATCCGGCCATACGTCTGTTCGGGATGACCCCGATAGCACGAGGAGTGCCTGTGATCCCTCTTCCCCTGTTCCGCCTGGGCCTTGCCGCTGCCCTGGTTGCCTCCAGCCTGGCTGTCCAGGCACGGGAGGTTGCCGACGAGGCCTCTGCGCAGATCCGTCGCACCAGCTTCGGCGTGCCGCATATCCTGGCCAAGGACGAACGCGGCCTGGGCTACGGCATCGGCTATGCCTACGCCCAGGACAACCTGTGCCTGCTGGCCAACGAGGTGCTGACGGTCAATGGCGAGCGCTCGCGCTATTTCGGTGGCGACGCCAAGACGGTCGAGCAGCGCGACAACCTGTCCAGCGACCTGTTCTTCACCTGGCTGAACGAATCGGCGGCAGTGGACGCCTTCCTGCAGGCGCAACCGGTGGCGGTGCGTGACCTGCTCGACGGCTACGCCAGCGGCTATAACCGTGCCCTGGGCGAGCGGCGCGCCCAGGGCCTGCCGGCCGAGTGCGGGGCAGGGGACTGGGTGCGGCCGATCAGCAGCCGCGACCTGGTCAAGCTGACCCGGCGCCTGCTGGCCGAAGGCGGTGTCGGTCAATTCGTCGAAGCGGTGGTAGCCGCGACCCCGCCGAAGCTGGCGGCGCAACGCCCGGCGGTTGACTACAGTGTGGCCCTCGCGCGCCAGGCGCAGTTCGCCGCCGAGCGTGGCAGCAACGCCGTGGCGGTGGGCAGCGAGCGTTCGGCCAATGGGCGCGGGCTATTGTTGGCCAACCCGCATTTCCCCTGGATCGGCGGGATGCGCTTCTACCAGATGCAGCTGACCATCCCCGGGCAGCTGGATGTGATGGGCGCGGCCCTGCCGGGCCTGCCGGTGGTCAACATCGGCTTCAACCGCCATCTGGCCTGGACCCATACCGTCGACACCTCGAAGCATTTCACCCTCTACCGCCTGCAACTGGATCCCAAGGACGCGACCCGTTACCTGTATGACGGCCAGTCGCTGCCGCTCGAGCGCAAGCCGCTCAAGGTCACGGTCAAGGGCGAGGACGGCACGCTGAGCGAGGTGGAACGCACCATCCACCTGTCGAAGTTCGGCCCGGTGGTGCAGTGGCCAGGGCGGCTGGACTGGGACAGCCAGGTGGCCTACAGCCTGCGCGACGCCAACCTGGACAATACCCGGGTGCTGCAGCAGTGGTACCGGATCAACCGCGCCGATAGCCTGGAGGCGCTCAAGGCCTCGGTGGGGCAGTTGCAGGGTATCCCCTGGGTCAACACCCTGGCGGTGGATGCCGCCGGCCAGGCCCTGTACCTGAACCAGTCGGTGGTGCCCTATGTCGACCAGGCGCTGCTGGCGCAGTGCAGCAATCCGGCGGCGTCCGGCCCGCTGGTGGTGCTCGATGGCTCGCGCAGCGCCTGCCAGTGGAAGGTCGATGCGCAGGCGGCCCAGCCGGGGATCTTCCCGGCGAACCTGCTGCCGAGCCTGGAGCGCCGTGACTATGTGCAGCACGCCAACGACTCGGCGTGGATGGCCAACCCGGCCCAGCCGCTGACCGGTTTCTCGCCGCTGGTCAGCCGTGCCGACCAGCCCCTGGGCATGCGCAGCCGTTTTGCCCTGCAGCGCCTGCAGGGCAGGGACAAGCTGGGTGTCGCCGAGCTGCAGCGCATGGTGTTCGACGACGAGGTGTACCAGGCCAGCCTGCTGCTGCCGGACCTGCTGCAGTGGTGCAAGGGCGCGGGGGCGGATCTTGAGTCAGTGTGCGTCAGCCTGCGGGACTGGAATGGCAAGGCCGACCTGGACAGCGGCGTTGGCCTGGTCCATTTCATGAATATCGCTGGTGCGTTGGCCGAGCACCCGCAAAGCTGGCGCGTGCCGTTCGATCCGGCCGACCCGCAGCACACGCCTCGTGGCCTGGCGGTGGAGCAGGGCGCGGTAGGCAAGCTGCTGCGCGAGGCGGCGCTGGCGTCGCTGGAGCAGGTGGGCAAGGCGGGCATCGCCGCCGATCAGCGTTGGGGGGAAATCCAGCAGGCTGCCGATGGCACGCCGGTGCCCGGTGGTCCGCAGGCCCTGGGAGTCTACAACGCGATGGTCAGTGTGCCGGTGGGGCCGGGCAAGCGCCTGGTGGTCAGTGGTTCGAGCTATCTGCAGGTGGTCAGCTTCACCGAGCAGGGGCCAAAGGCCCAGGGATTGCTGGCGTTCTCGCTGTCGAGCGAAAAGGCGTCGGCGCATGCCGCCGACCAGACGCGGGCCTTCGCGGCCAAGCAACTGGCGCCGATCCCGTTTACCGACGCGCAGATCAAGGCTGATCCGCAGTATCGGCGGTATGTGATCAGTGAGCGGGATAAGGGGCGCGTGGTCATCGCCCGGTAATCAGGCGTCCTCTGTAGGAGCGGCCTCATGCCGCGAAAGGGCTGCAAAGCAGCCCCGGCGATCTTTGCATAATCGCTGATATCGGGGGGCCGCTTTGCGGCCCTTTCGCGGCACGAGGCCGCTCCTACAGGGGGCTGTGCGTTTGTCGTTCAGGAAAACTCGAACGGCGCCAGCTGGAAGCCCTGTTCGTCCACCTGCAACGCCCAGCCCCGCCGGTCCCAGTCCCCCAGCACGATACGCCGCGCCGGCTGGCCATCGACCACCAGCTTGTGCAGCGCCGGCCGGTGGGTGTGGCCATGAACCAGGGTGCGCACGCCGTGGGCGGCCATGACCTTGGGCACTTCCTCGGGGGTGACGTCGACGATCTCGGTGCTCTTCATGCGCGTCTGCGAGCGGCTTTCGCTGCGCAGCTTGCGCGCCAGCTTGTGCCGCGTGCCCAGCGGCAGGTGCCGCAGGATCCACAGGGTCAGCGGGTTGCGCAGGTAGCGGCGCAGCTTCATGTAGGCCACATCGCGAGTGCACAGGGTGTCGCCGTGCATCAGCAGCACCGCCTCGCCACCCAGCTCGACCACGCTGGGGTCGGCCAGCAGGGTGCAGCCGGCGGCGTCGCAGAACGCCTGGCCGATGAGGAAGTCGCGGTTGCCGTGCATCAGGTAGATCGCCGTGCCGCTGTCGCTCAGCCGGCGCAGGGCCTGGCAGATCGACTGCTGGAACGGCGTCATCGCATCGTCGCCGATCCAGGCCTCGAAGAAGTCGCCGAGGATGTACAGCGCCTTGGCGTGGCGGGCGCGGCCGTCGAGCAGATCAAGAAACGCCCGGGTGATATCCGGGCGTTCTTCTTGCAGGTGCAGATCGGAGATCAGCAGTATCACTCAATGATCTCGGCTTTCTCGATGATCACGTCGTCTTTCGGCACGTCCTGGTGGCCAGACTTGGAGCCGGTGGAAACGCCTTCGATCTTGTCGACGACGTCCTGGCCTTCGGTCACCTTGCCAAAGACGGCGTAGCCCCAGCCCTGGACATTCTTGCCGCTGTGGTTGAGGAAGTCGTTGTTCGAGGCGTTGATGAAGAACTGCGCCGACGCCGAGTGCGGCTCCATGGTACGGGCCATGGCGATGGTGTACTTGTCGTTCTTCAGGCCGTTGTCGGCTTCGTTCTGGATGCTGGCACGCTTGTCGCGCTTCTCGTTCATGCCTGGCTCGAAGCCGCCGCCCTGGATCATGAAGCCTTTGATCACGCGATGGAACACGGTGTTGCTGTAGTGGCCTGCTTCAACGTATGCCAGGAAGTTGGCAACGGTCAGAGGGGCCTTCTCGGCATTCAGTTCGATGACGATATCGCCGTGGTTGGTGCTCAGTTTGACTTTGGACATGCTGAAAATCGCTCTTTCAAGGCATTCGGAAATGAGTGTGCGCAGGGCGCTCGGAGTACCTGACGCAGGATCAGGCCACCGCGACACAGGCCGCTGGGCCGCCATTGTGCCGGATTGCGCCGCCTCGCGCCGACAAAACGTGCCACTTTGAAGGCACTTTTGTGGGCACTTCGGCTGTCAGCAGCTTGACTGCTTCGGCTATGATAGGCGCTTTGATTCAATCGGCCTACCCGGGCCGGCTACCTGCATTCAAGGACACTATGAGCAAGCCCACTGCCGACAACGCGCCAAACGCCGCTGCCAAAGGCGCACCCGCCGTCCCTGTGAACTTCCTGCGGCCGATCGTCCAGGCCGACCTGGACTCGGGCAAGCACCAGAGCATCGTCACCCGTTTCCCGCCGGAGCCCAACGGTTACCTGCATATCGGTCACGCCAAGTCGATCTGCGTCAACTTCGGCCTGGCCAAGGAATTCGGCGGTGCCTGCCACCTGCGTTTCGACGACACCAACCCGGCCAAGGAAGACCAGGAGTACATCGACTCCATCCAGCGTGACGTCAAATGGCTGGGCTTCGAGTGGGCAGGCCCGGTGCGCTATGCCTCGGACTACTTCGAGCAGCTGCACGCCTGGGCCGTGGAGCTGATCAAGTCGGGCAACGCCTATGTCTGCGACCTGACCCCCGAGCAGGCCAAGGAATACCGCGGCAGCCTGACCGAGGCTGGCAAGAACAGCCCGTTCCGCGAGCGCAGCGTCGAGGACAACCTCGACCTGTTCGCGCGCATGAAGGCCGGCGAGTTCAAGGACGGCGAGCGCGTGCTGCGCGCCAAGATCGACATGGCCTCGCCGAACATGAACCTGCGCGACCCGATCCTGTACCGCATCCGTCATGCCCACCACCACCAGACCGGTGACAAGTGGTGCATCTACCCCAACTACGACTTCACCCACGGTCAGTCGGACGCCATCGAAGGCATCACCCACTCGATCTGCACCCTGGAGTTCGAAAGCCACCGTCCGCTGTACGACTGGTTCCTCGACAAGCTGCCGGTGCCGGCGCACCCGCGCCAGTACGAGTTCAGCCGCCTGAACCTGAACTACACCATCACTTCCAAGCGCAAGCTCAAGCAGCTGGTGGACGAAGGCCACGTCGAGGCCTGGGACGATCCGCGCATGTCGACCCTGTCGGGCTATCGCCGTCGCGGCTACACCCCGGCCTCGATCCGCAACTTCTGCGAGATGATCGGCACCAACCGTTCCGACGGCGTGGTCGACATGGCGATGCTCGAGTTCAGCATCCGCGACGACCTCGATCGCACCGCGCCACGCGCGATGTGCGTGCTGCGCCCGCTGAAGGTGGTGATCACCAACTACCCCGAGGGCCAGGTCGAGCAGCTCGAACTGCCGCGCCACCCGAAGGAAGACATGGGCGTGCGCGTGTTGCCGTTCGCCCGCGAGCTGTACATCGACCGCGACGACTTCATGGAAGAGCCGCCCAAGGGCTACAAGCGCCTGGAGCCGGCCGGTGAAGTGCGTCTGCGCGGCAGCTACGTGATCCGCGCCGACGAGGCGATCAAGGACGAAGGCGGCAACATCGTCGAACTGCGCTGCTCGTACGATCCGGACACCCTGGGCAAGAACCCCGAAGGCCGCAAGGTCAAGGGCGTGATCCACTGGGTGCCGGCGCAAGGCAGCGTCGAGTGCGAAGTGCGTCTGTACGACCGCCTGTTCCGCTCCGCCAACCCGGAGAAGACCGAAGACGGCGGCAGCTTCCTCGACAACATCAACCCCGATTCGCTGCAGGTACTCAGCGGTTGTCGCGCGGAACCTTCCCTGGGCCAGGCCCAGCCAGAAGACCGCTTCCAGTTCGAGCGCGAAGGCTACTTCTGCGCCGACCTGAAAGACTCCCAGCCGGGTCGCCCGGTATTCAACCGGACCGTGACCCTGCGCGATTCGTGGGGCAGCTGAGGAACCTTCGTGCTTACCATCTACAACACGCTGAGCAAGACCAAGGAAGTTTTCAAGCCGCTGGACGGCAACAAGGTGCGCATGTACGTGTGCGGCATGACCGTGTACGACTACTGCCACCTGGGCCACGGCCGCAGCATGGTGGCCTTCGACCTGGTCACCCGCTGGCTGCGCAAGAGCGGCTATGAGCTGACCTATGTGCGCAACATCACCGACATCGACGACAAGATCATCAACCGGGCGAACGAGAACGGCGAGTCGTTCGACGCGCTGACTGCCCGCATGATCGATGCGATGCACGAGGACGAGCGGCGCCTGAGCATCCTGCCGCCGGACCTGGAACCGCGTGCCACCGACCATATCCCCGGCATGCACGCGATGATCCAGACCCTGATCGACAAGGGCTATGCCTACGCGCCGGGCAACGGCGACGTGTACTACCGGGTCGGCAAGTTCGTCGGCTACGGCAAGCTGTCGCGCAAGAAGATCGAAGACCTGCGCATCGGCGCCCGCATCGAGGTCGACGAGGCCAAGCAGGACCCGCTGGACTTCGTCCTGTGGAAGGGTGTCAAGCCCGGCGAGCCTTACTGGGATTCGCCGTGGGGCCCGGGCCGTCCGGGCTGGCACATCGAGTGCTCGGTGATGTCCACCTGCTGCCTGGGCGAGAGCTTCGACATCCACGGCGGCGGCAGCGACCTGGAGTTCCCGCACCACGAGAACGAGATCGCCCAGAGCGAGGCGGCCACCGGCAAGCAGTACGCCAACGCCTGGATGCACTGCGGCATGATCCGCATCAATGGCGAGAAGATGTCCAAGTCGTTGAACAACTTCTTCACCATCCGCGACGTGCTCGACAAGTACCACCCGGAAGTGGTGCGCTACCTGCTGGTGGCCAGCCACTACCGCAGCGCGATCAACTACTCCGAGGACAGCCTGCGCGACGCCAAGGGCGCGCTCGAGCGCTTCTACCACGCGCTGCGCGGCTTGCCGCGGGTCGCGGCCAAGGGTGGCGAGGCATTCGTCGAGCGTTTCACCGTGGCGATGAACGACGACTTCGGCACGCCTGAAGCCTGCGCCGTGCTGTTCGACCTGGTGCGCGAGATCAACCGCCTGCGCGACAGCGACCCCGAGGCCGCCGCCGGCCTGGCCGGTCGCCTGCGCGAGCTGGGGGATGTGCTGGGCGTGCTGCAGCTGGAGGCCGATGACTTCCTGCGTGCCGGCGCCGAGGGCAAGGTCGATGCCGCCGAAGTGGAGGCGCTGATCCAGGCGCGTCTGCAGGCACGCACCGACAAGAACTGGGCCGAATCCGACCGCATCCGCGACCAGCTGGCCGCCATGGGCGTGGTCCTGGAAGACAGCAAGGGCACCACCACCTGGCGCCTGGCTGACTGATTGGCTGAAGCCCTATCGCGGGGCAAGCCCGCTCCCACGCTATCGTGGGAGCGGGCTTGCCCCGCGATGCTTTTCAGGGCGCTCTGGTGCAGTGCAGAACCAATCTCGCCCCACCCAACTCGCTGGCCCCCACCTCCAATCCAAAGCCATGCAGGTCGACGATCGCCGCGACGATCGACAACCCCAGCCCGAACCCCGCGTGGCGATGGCCTTCCTCACTGCGGTAGAAGCGCTTCAACACCGCCTCGCGCTCATCCGCCGGAATCCCCGGCCCGCTGTCCTCGACGGCGATATGCACGCCTTGATCGTCTTCGCTTGCGACCATGCGCACCTGGCCGCCTTGCGGGGTGAACTTGATCGCATTGCCTACCAGGTTGGCCAGGGCTTCAAACAGCAATTCCCGATCACCATGCAGGGCCGCCAGTTGCGCGGGCTGCTCCAGCTGCAGACGGATGCCGCCATCCTCGGCCAGAGGCAGGTAGAAGTCGTGCAGCTCCACCAGCAAGGCCTGCGGGTCGAGCTGGACGAAGCCGGCGCGGCGTTGGCGGTCTTCCAGCTCGCTGATGCGCAGCAGGCCACGGAAGCGCGCCATCAGCGTGTCGGTCTCGCCGATCGCCTGGTCCAGCGCCGCGCCTTCGGCGGAATCGGCGCCGCTCTGCTGGCGAATGCGATAGAGCTGCGCGCGCAGGCGGGTCAGGGGCGTGCGCAGGTCGTGGGCGATGTTGTCACAGACGCCCTTGACCTCATGCATCAGCCTTTCGATGCGGTCGAGCATCGCGTTGACGATGGCGGCCAGCATGTCCAGTTCATCGCGGCGCACCGACACCGGCAGGCGGTGGGTCAGGTCACCGGCGACGATAAGTTCGGCCTGGGCCTGGATCGCCCGGATGCGTTTGAGCGGTCGGCGGCGCAGCAGGTACCAGCCGGCGAAGCCTGGAATCAGGGTCAGGGAAATACCCCAAAGCAGCGCGTCGAGAATGATCCGGGTGACCACGAACAGCGAGCCGTTGTCGCGCACCAGCACCAGCCAGCGACCGTCCTGGACCTTGATCGCCACCGCGTCGCAGCTGTCGCGGGGCAGGTGCGGATCGTCGGCGTCCAGGCAGCGCTTGAGCTCATGCACCTTGCCGTCCAGGCCCAGCTCCGGCGGGATGCTGCGGATGCGCCCGCCAATCGGGTTGAACTGGGGGTCGAACAGGCCGTAGGCGTCGAAGCTGCGCTCCTCGAAGGCCTGGCTTGCGATCAGCGCGTCGTCCAGCTGCTTGCCGCTCATATGGGCGAACAGGTGCTGGCGTTGCAGCATGGAATGGCGGGTGAGCTTGTTCAGGTAGCTGGTGACCTCGAAGTACAGCACCCCCATGAGGATGCTGCTCCAGGCCACGAACAGGAAGCTGTACAGCGCCAGCAGGCGGCTGGTGGAGGAACTCCAGCCCTTAGACGGGTTCGGCAATGGCATAGCCGGAGCCCCGCACGGTACGGATCAGCGGGTTCTGCCCGGGCGAGTCGATCTTCTTGCGCAGACGGCCGATGTGCACGTCGATCAGGTTGGTGCCCGGGTCGAAGTGATAGCCCCAGACTTCCTCGAAGATCATCATCCGGGTGATCACCTGGCCGGAGTGGCGCATCAGGTACTCGAGCAGCTTGTACTCGGTGGGCAGCAGGTTCAGCGCCTGTTCGCCGCGGCGCGCCTCGTGGCTGATCAGGTCCAGCTCGAGGTCGGCGACCTGCAGGCGGGTCTGGGTCATCGGCACGCTGTTGCGGCGCAGCAGCACCTCGACCCGGGCGGCCATCTCGTCGGAGGCGAACGGCTTGGTCAGGTAGTCGTCGCCGCCGGCGCGCAGGCCGCGCACGCGCTCGTCGACGTCCGACAGGGCGCTGATCATCAGGATCGGCGTGGTGATTTTCAGGTTGCGCAGGGTGGTGACGATGGTCAGGCCATCGACCTCGGGCAGCATGCGGTCGAGGGTGATCAGGTCGTAGCCGCCGGCGATGGCCTTGGCCAGGCCTTCACGGCCATTGTCGGCCCAGTCGACTTCCAGACCGTGGCTGGACAGTTCGGCGACGATTTCCTGGGCGGTGACGGCGTCGTCTTCGATGGTCAGTACGCGAGGCATGCTGGTTCCTGGGCGGCGAGTGGAGACCTGATTGTGCCAAAGAATAGACAACCGGCGATTTAAGAAAAATTCATCTGGCTGTATGGGAGACGCATTCCCCTGTAGGAGCGGGCTTGTCCCGCGAAGACCGGCGAAGCCGGTGCCATGCAACGCGGTGCCTGTTTCGCGGGGCAAGCCCGCTCCTACAGGGGGGCGTGGAGGTTCCAAGAAAAATGGGGCATGCCATCGCTGGCATGCCCCATCGTCACTTCAGGCGGATGCTTCAGGCGACCTTGACGATCCAGCCCGCCGGGGCTTCGACGTCACCGCTCTGGATACCGGTCAGCTCGGCGTAGAGCTTCTGGGTGACCGGGCCGACTTCGGTTTCGCTGTGGAACACGTGCAGCTTGCCGTTGTACTGGATACCGCCGATCGGCGTGATCACCGCGGCGGTGCCGCAGGCGCCGGCTTCGATGAAACGGTCGAGCTTGTCGATTTCCACGTCGCCTTCGATCACTTTCAGGCCCAGGCGCGATTCGGCCAGTTCCATCAGCGACAGGCGGGTGATGCCCGGCAATACCGAGATCGACTTCGGCGTGACGAATTCGTCGTTGGCGGTGATGCCGAAGAAGTTGGCCGAGCCGACTTCCTCGATCTTCTTGTGGGTCAGCGGATCGAGGTAGATGCAGTCGGCGAAGCCGGCTTTCTTGGCCTCGTAGCCTGGTTGCAGGCTGGCCGCGTAGTTGCCGCCGACCTTGGCTGCGCCGGTGCCTTGCGGGGCTGCGCGGTCGTAGTCGGAGATCAGGAACTTGTGCGGGGTCATGCCGCCCTTGAAGTACGAACCGACCGGGATGGCGAAGACCGAGAAGATGAACTCGGGAGCGGTGCGCACGCCGATGTTGTCACCGGTGCCGATCACGAACGGACGCAGGTATAGCGCGCCCTTGCCGTGCGGCGGCACGAATTTTTCGTTGGCCTTGACCACCTGCTTGCAGGCTTCGATGAACTGTTCGGTCGAGACCCGTGGCATCAGCAGGCGGTCGCAGCTGCGCTGCATGCGCGCGGCGTTCTGGTCCGGGCGGAACAGGTTGATCGAACCGTCCTTGCAGCGGTAGGCCTTCAGGCCTTCGAAGCACTGCTGGCCATAGTGCAGGGCGGTGGAGCCTTCACTGATGTGCAGCACATTGTCTTCGGTCAGGGTGCCCTTGTCCCACTCGCCGTTACGCCATACGGACAGGTAACGTTTGTCGGTCTTGATGTAGTCGAAACCCAGCTTGTCCCAGTTAATGCTTTCGTTACTCATGACACCCTCATTGCTCTTGCCCGAACACGGCGGGCTGCTTTTATATGCGCACCCCGCCACCATAATACATCCGGCGCGGATCGGGAACGGCCAGTCACACAATCCGCCGGGCGTGTACGCTCGGGTCAGTCGCTGTCGCGATGGCGATTACGATGAACGAACAGGCCTGAGCCTGTGCAGAACTGCACATCCACCTTCCTTGGAATTTACCTTGGCCAGGAACATTGCCGTGCAGGGGGATGTTGCTAAAGACCCCGACTTCCGAATGATGTGTAGGAGGATTCTGAAGGTTGTCGGATGTTAGTCAGACATGTCTTTGTGTATTCAGCCTAAACGCCAGGCCTTTCAAGGTGTTCGCCGTAACTCTTGCAGCGCCTGTCAGATCGAGCGCCGCCCGCGCGGCGCATCGCGACGCAAGGCCGCTCCTACATCTGTTTCGGGCCAGTCAATCCTGTGACATTACCTGGTACGCCTTGTTGGTACGACGCGGTTTCAGCGTGGGCACCACTGGCGCCCCACCTGTCTCACGACATGCACCAAGGCGGGCAACCATGGCCTGACAGGTTTGGCACGTTGCAACAAATGTAGGAGCGGCCTTGCGTCGCGATGCGCCGCGCGGGCGGCGCTCGATCTGATAGGCGCTGCAAGCGTTAAGGCGAACACCTGGTAGCCCTGATGCGGTCAATAGCCCTCGCGCCAAAAGACCTTGAAAGGGATGAGCCTAAACGCAGATAGTCCTTCAGAATCAGGTTTTCCAGAAAAACGTGGTCATGCGAGACCACCAGCAGCGCCCCCTTGAACTGTCGCAACAACTGCTCCAGCGCCTCGAGCGACGGCAGATCGAGGTGGTTGTTCGGCTCGTCGAGCAGCAGCAGGTCCAATGGCTGTTCCCGGTACAGCACGGCAGCCAACGCGACCTTGAGCCGTTCGCCGCCACTTAGCAGGGCACCGGGCAGTGCGATGCGTGCCGCATCGATGCCCAGTTGCGCCAGCCGACGATGCAGTTCGTCGCGCTGCAGGCGAGGATTGGCGGCGCGCAGGTGTTCCAGTGCGCTATGTTGCGGTTCCAAGCGGCTGCCGTGCTGGTCGAGCAGGGCCACTTCGCCAGTCAGCCGCAGGCTGCCCGCGCGCGGCGCCAGTTCACCGGCCAGCACCCGCAGCAGGGTGGACTTGCCGCTGCCGTTGTCGCCCACCACCCCCAGTCGCTGGCCCAGGCACAGGCGCAGGTCCAGCGCCGTGGTCGTGCCCCGTGGCAGGTACAACCCTTCCAGGGCCAGCACCTCGCGTCCGGCATGTCGTTGCGGCGTGGGGGCGTGCAGCACGATCGGCACCTCGCGTTCGACCTGACGTGCCGCCTCGCGCACTTGTTCGTCCAGGGTCGCCTTGGCATCCCGCAGCTCGCGGCGCTGGCGCCCGGCGGTGGCCTGGCTGCGCTGTTGCTGGCGGTCGAGCAGAATCTGCGCCTGGTTCGCCTGCCTGGCCTGGCGCCCGGCGCTGGCCTGGTGACGCTCGAGATTCTCGCGCTGACGTTGCAATGCCAGGGCCTGGCGTTGACGTTGCTGCTTGAGGCGCAGCAATTCCTGCGCGGCCAGTTCGGCCTGCGCGGTGCTCTGCTGCCGGTAGAAGGCGAAATCGCCGCCATAGGCGCGCAAGCCAAGGGGCGACAGTTCGACGATGCGTGCCATGTGCCCGAGCAGTGCCCGATCGTGACTGATCACCAGCAGGCCCTTGTCCCAGCCCTGGAGCATGTCCAGCAGCATGGCCCTGGCACTGCTGTCCAGGTGGTTGCTTGGCTCGTCGAGGATCAGGTAGTCGGCCTCGCTCAGCCAGGCGCCGAGCAGGGCGACGCGCATGGCCTGGCCGCCGCTCAGGCGATTGGCCGGGCAGTGCGGGTCGAGATGACCCAGGCCATGGCGTTGCAACTGAGCCTGCAATCGCGAGCGGATGTCCCAGCGATCGCCGACTGCGTCGAAGTCCGCCGGGTCGATGCTGCCGCGTTCGATCCGTTCGAGGGCGCGCAGGGTGCCACCGATCCGGGCCAGGTCAGCGAGAGTGGCGCTGTTGGCGAGTACCTGCTGGTCGAGATGATGCACCCGGCCATGGCGCAGGCAGTGGCCCTGGCTGGGCTCGCGCAGGCCGGCCAGCAGTTGCCCGAGCAAGCTCTTGCCCACGCCGTTGCGTCCGACCAGGCCGGTGTGGCGCAGGTCGAAGGATTCGTTGAGGTCAGTGAAAAGTGGCCTGCCATCGGGCAGGACCAGGGTGACGCTGTCCAGCGTCAGGATCGACGAGTTCGTCATGCACAACTCCACTCATGCCGCGACATCCCCGGTGTGAACCGGAGGCTGAAGACTGGCCGTCAGGCTGACGGCGGCATCAATGGCGCATTGGACGAATACCTCGTGGTATGGAGTGGGTGCAAGACTAGTCCAGCAACGCGTTGGAAGGCAACGTTTTCGCCTATGCGCGTCGTCAGCACATGCGCAATCCCCTGTAGGAGCGGCCTTGCCGAGGCGTCGGACCGGCCGGAAAGGGCTGCGTAGCAGCCCCGGCGATTGATGCGTCAACGCTGAAAACCTGGGGCCGCTACGCGCCCCCTTCGCGGCACGAGGCCGCTCCTACAGGGACCGCGCAGGGCTTGAAGGGCTCAGCGCAAACGCCGGTTCCAGTCGCCGCCATGATCGCGCCAGCATGCCTCTTCGCTGTCGAAGCGCACATGCCAGGCCACATGGTCCAGCTCGATCCCCGCGTCGCTCAGCGCCTGGGCGGTCAACGCGATCATCCGCGCCTTGTCCGTGCCGGCCAGGGCCCGGGCCTTGTCGGTGTCGTCGGTGAACACCCAGGTGATGCGCAGGCTGGCGGGGAAGTCGTCGAGGTCCACCTGATGGGTGAGCCAGGCGAAACCGACGATCTCGCCCTGGGCGGTGGCGCAGGCCTCGGTCAGGCAGGCGACCATCTCCCGCTCCAGGCGCGCCAGGGCACGCTTGCCGCCGGCCATCAGACGTTGTCGATCTGCTGGCAGAAGCGCAGGCGGTTGCCGAACGGGTCGGCGACCTGCATCTCCAGGCCCCAATCGACTGCCTCGGCGTGCGGTCGCGCATAGCCGTATTGTTTGGCCAGCAGTTCACGCTCCAGGGCCTTGAGGTCCTCGACCCGGGCGAACACTGCCGCGCCCGGCGTGGCGTCGCCGTGGTGCTCGGACAGGTGCAGGATCAGACCGTCGCGGTGGACCTGCATGTACAGCGGCAGGTCCGGGGCGAAGCGGTGTTCCCAGTCGAGCTGGAAACCGAGGAAGTCGAGGTAGAACTCCCGGGCCTTGTCGACCGAAAAGATCCGAAGGATCGGAATGGCGGGGGCGAATTGCATGGGGGCGTCCTTGGCTCGAAAAAGGGCAGGGTGGTCACTTTAGCGCACTTCGCCATCGAGGCAGGCACCCGAATTGCGCGCCGGGGCGCAGGCGCTCTGGGCCGCAGCCTTGTGGCATGACTGACGGTTCGAAAGTTTCATCATCGTTCATCTGCGCAGTTGGCCCGCTCCCTGCTATATCCCATCAGCGAATATTGATCGAGTGGTCAGCCCGGCGTGCCCGCAAGCCCCCGCGCTTGACCCTCAATCCGGCCGCCAGGCCACGGATTTCAGGGGTTCCAGGATGTCGTTGGCGCAACAGATCGACCCACCGCAGGCTGACCCGGGCTGGAGCGCCCATCTGCAGTTGCGCTTCGTCCAGCGCGAGGGCGTGACCCGCCTTGGTGCGCGCCGTCATGTCGGACCTCTTTTGGTGCAGCGACCATTCTACCCGGAGGGCGCGCCGTGCCATGTCTATGTGCTGCACCCGCCCGGCGGGATCGTTGCTGGTGACCGCCTGGAGCTGGACATCCACCTGGAGACCGGCAGCCACGCCTTGCTGACCATGCCCGGCGCCAGCAAGTTCTACCGCAGCATTGGCCCCACCGCGCGCCTGGCCCAGCGCTTTCACCTCGCCGCCGGCAGCACCCTGGAGTGGCTGCCCCAGGACAGCATCTTCTTCAACGGTGCGCGGGCCTGCCTGGACAGCCGCTTCACCCTCGAGCCCGGTGCCCGCCTGCTGGCCTGGGAGACGCTGTGCCTGGGTCGCCCGGTGATGAGCGAGCGCTTCGAGCAGGGCGCCCTGGACAGCCGATTGCGCATCGAACTGCCCGGTGAGCCCGGCCTGCAGGAGCGCCTGCGCATCCAAGGCGGGCACCTGGACAAGCTGGCCGGGCACCCGCTGATCGCCACGTTCTGCGCCGCGCCGGCCGACCAGGCGCTGCTCGACCAGGTGCGCCAGGCCCTCGACGAACTGGCCACGCCCGCCGGCGCGACCCTGCTCGGCCCGCTGCTGGTGATCCGCCTGCTCGATCATGACAACCAACACCTGCAACGTAACCTGCAGCGCCTCTGGCACCTGCTGCGCCCGGCCGTGCTCGGCCTGGCGCCGTGCCCGCCGCGCATCTGGGCCACCTGAAGAGAGCCGCCATGGAGCTGACCCCGCGAGAGAAAGACAAACTGCTGCTGTTCACCGCTGCCTTGCTGGCCGAGCGGCGCCTGGCCCGTGGCCTGAAACTCAACTACCCGGAAGCGGTGGCGCTGATCAGCGCCGCGGTACTCGAAGGCGCCCGCGATGGCCGCACGGTAGCCGAGCTGATGAGCCTGGGGCGCGAGGTGCTGGTGCGCGAACAGGTGATGGCCGGTGTGCCGGAGATGCTGCACGACGTCCAGGTCGAGGCGACCTTTCCCGACGGCACCAAGCTGGTGACCGTGCATGAACCCATCGTTTGAGGAAGCCGGCATGATCCCCGGAGAAGTCCAGGTCGCCGCGGGCGACATCGAGCTCAATCTCGGCCGCCAGACTGTCAGCGTCAGCGTGGCCAACCATGGCGACCGCCCGGTGCAGGTGGGCTCGCACTACCACTTCTATGAAGTCAACGACGCCCTGGTATTCGAGCGCGAGCCGACCCGTGGCTATCGCCTGGACATACCGGCCGGCACCGCGGTGCGCTTCGAGCCGGGGCAGGCGCGCACCGTGCAACTGGTGGCCTATGCCGGCAAGCGCGAGGTGTACGGCTTCCAGGGCAAGGTGATGGGCGCGCTGGAGGGCAGGGCATGAGCCGCATTTCCCGCCAGGCCTACGCCGACATGTTCGGGCCCACCGTCGGCGACCGGGTGCGCCTTGCTGACACTGCGCTGTGGGTGGAGGTGGAGAAGGACTTCACGATCTATGGCGAGGAGGTCAAGTTCGGTGGCGGCAAGGTGATCCGCGACGGCATGGGCCAGGGCCAGATGCTCGCGGCCGAGGCCATGGACCTGGTGTTGACCAACGCACTGATCATCGACCACTGGGGCATCGTCAAGGCCGATATCGGTGTCAAGCACGGGCGTATTGCCGCCATCGGCAAAGCCGGCAACCCCGATGTGCAGCCTGGTGTCACGGTGCCTGTAGGGCCGGGTACCGAGGTGATCGCCGCCGAAGGCAAGATCGTCACCGCCGGCGGCATCGACTCGCATATCCACTTCATCTGCCCGCAGCAGGTGGAAGAGGCGCTGACCAGCGGCGTGACCACGTTCATCGGCGGCGGCACCGGCCCCGCCACCGGCACCAACGCCACTACCTGCACCCCCGGCCCCTGGTACCTGGCGCGCATGCTTCAGGCCGCCGACTGCCTGCCGATCAACATCGGCCTGCTGGGCAAGGGTAACGCCTCGCGGCCCGAGGCCCTGCGCGAGCAGATCGCCGCCGGCGCCGTGGGCCTCAAGCTGCACGAGGACTGGGGCTCGACGCCCGCCGCCATCGACTGCTGCCTGGGGGTGGCCGAGGAGATGGACATCCAGGTGGCGATCCACACCGACACCCTCAACGAGTCGGGCTGCATCGAGGACACCCTGGCCGCCATCGGCGAGCGCACCATCCATACCTTCCACACCGAAGGGGCGGGCGGCGGCCACGCGCCGGACATCATCCGCGCGGCGGGCCAGGCCAACGTGCTGCCGTCCTCGACCAACCCGACGCTGCCCTACACCGTGAACACAGTGGACGAGCACCTGGACATGCTCATGGTCTGCCACCACCTGGACCCGAGCATTGCCGAGGACGTGGCCTTCGCCGAGTCGCGCATCCGCCGCGAGACCATCGCTGCCGAGGATATCCTTCACGACATGGGCGCCTTCGCCATGACCTCCTCCGATTCCCAGGCCATGGGCCGGGTCGGCGAGGTGGTGCTGCGCACCTGGCAGGTGGCGCACCAGATGAAGCTGCGCCGCGGCCCGCTGGCGCCGGACGGCGCCTACAGCGACAACTTCCGGGTCAAGCGCTACATCGCCAAGTACACCATCAACCCGGCATTGACCCACGGCATCGCCCACGAAGTCGGTTCGGTGGAGGTGGGCAAGCTGGCCGACCTGGTGCTGTGGGCGCCGGCGTTCTTTGCGGTCAAGCCGGCCCTGGTGCTCAAGGGCGGGATGATCGCCACGGCGCCGATGGGCGATATCAACGGCTCGATCCCGACCCCGCAACCGGTGCACTACCGGCCGATGTTCGGCGCCCTGGGCGCGGCGCGGCATGCCACGCGCATGACCTTCCTGCCCCAGGCCGCCGTGGACCGTGGCCTGCCCCACGAGCTGAAGCTGCAGAGCCTGATCGGCGTGGCCCATGGCTGCCGGCGGGTGCGCAAGGCCGACATGGTCCACAACACCTTGCAACCGCTGATCGAGGTCGATGCCCAGACCTACCAGGTGCGCGCTGACGGCGAGCTGCTGGTGTGCGAGCCGGCCCACGAGCTGCCGCTGGCGCAGCGCTATTTCCTGTTTTGACGGCTTGAAAGTGGGGCGTGGGAGCGGGCTTGTCGTAACGCCGCACCGCCCGGATCACCGGCAGCGCCGGTGCCATTGATCGCGGGGCAAGCCCGCTCCCACGGTGCCTATCGTTGCAAACCTGGTTTTGTTTGTAAGGAGTGAACATGATCGTACTGACCCGCCGGCTTACTGAAGCCGCCCCGGTGACTGGCAGCGTCACGCTGACTGTCGACAGCCGCATCAAGAGCCGCCTGCGCGTGATCCTCGACGATGGCCGCGAGGCCGGGTTGATGCTCGAGCGCGGCCATCTGCTGCGTGGCGGCGAATTGCTGGGCGACGCCGAAGGCACTCAAGTGATCCAGGTACTGGCCGCGCCGGAGGCGGTGTCCACGGTGCGCTGCACCGACCCGCACCTGCTGGCCCGCGCCGCCTACCACCTGGGCAACCGCCATGTGCCGCTGCAGATCGAACCGGGCCTGTTGCGCTACCAGCACGACCATGTGCTCGACGACATGCTGCGCGGCCTGGGACTGGAGGTGGTCGCCGAACAGGCGCCGTTCGAGCCCGAGGCCGGTGCCTACCAGAGCGCGCCCCATGGTCATTCCCATGGCCACGCCCATCCGTTCGTACGCCTGCCAGCCCATTCCTGACCTCACCCTGGAGCCCACAATGAAAAAGACTTTCGCCCTGGTACTGCTGATGGTGGCCCTGCCGGCCTTCGCCCACCCCGGCCACGACGCCAACCCGCTGCAGGACGGCCTGCTGCATCCGCTGACCGGGCTCGATCACCTGCTGATGCTGCTCGGCACCGGCGTGCTCGCCGCCCTGACCCGGCGCAACCTGACCTTGCCGCTGGCGACCCTGGCGGCGATGTTCGGCGGCGCGGTGTGCGGCCATCTGTTCGGCGACGTGGTCGGCATGGAGCAGATGATCCTCGGCTCGCTGCTGGTGGCCGCTGCCGCCATGCTGCTGCCGAGCCGCCAGTTGCTGCTGTCGCTGATCATGCCGGTGTTCGCCCTGTTCCACGGCTGGGCCCATGGCGTGGAAGCCACGCCCAGCGCGTTCTGGCAGTTCAGCGTCGGCTTCGTCACGGTCAGCGGCTTGCTGCTGGCTGTAGGCTTCGGTGTCGGCTGCCTGCTGCGCCGCCATGCCGGCCTGCAGAAAGCCTTTGGCGGCGGCCTGCTGGCCGGTGCCGCGCTGGTGCTGGCCGGTTGATGACCAGCGACCTGGCGCTGCTGCGCCTGCTGCAGCTGGCCAGCCCCGGGCTGCCCGTGGGTGGCTTCACCTATTCGCAAGGCCTGGAGTGGGCCGTGGAAGCTGGCTGGGTGAAGGATGCCAAGGGCTTTGCCGCCTGGCAGCGCGAGCAGTTGCACGACACCCTCGGCCATCTCGATTGGCCGCTGCTGGCGCGCCTCTACCGGGCCTGCCAGGCGGACGATGCCGAGGCCTTCGCCCACTGGAGCCTGTTCCTGCTGGCCAACCGCGAGACCGCCGAGTTGCGCCTCGAGGAGCGCCAGCGCGGCAGCGCCCTGGCGCGCCTGCTCGATGGCTGGCAGCTGGCGCAGGCTCCGGCCTGGCGCGCCAGCCTCGAACTCAGCCAGCTGGGCGGCATGGCCTGGCTCGGCGCGCATTGGTCGATCCCGTTGCGCCAGCTCGCCCTGGGCCATGGCTTCGCCTGGCTGGAAGGCGCGGTGATGGCAGGGGTGAAGCTGGTGCCGTTCGGCCAGCAGGCCGCCCAGACCTTGCTGCGCGACCTGGGCGAGGCGCTGCCCGCCGTGCTCGACCATGCCCTGGCCCTCGATGACGACCAGCTCGGCGGCGGCCTGCCGCTGCTGGCCATCGCCTCATCGCGTCACGAAACCCAATACACCCGATTGTTCCGTTCCTGAGGACTGCCTAGATGGAAAACTACCAGCAACCCCTGCGCGTCGGTGTCGGCGGCCCGGTCGGTTCCGGCAAGACCGCGCTGCTCGAGTGCCTGTGCAAGGCCATGCGCGACCACTACCAGATCGCCGTGGTGACCAACGACATCTATACCAAGGAAGACCAGCGCATCCTCACCGAGGCCGGGGCCCTGGCGCCCGAGCGCATCGTCGGCGTCGAGACCGGCGGCTGCCCGCACACCGCGATCCGCGAGGACGCCTCGATGAACCTGGCCGCCGTCGAAGATCTGGCGCGCAGGTTCGGCAACCTCGAAGTGATCTTCGTCGAGAGTGGCGGCGACAACCTCAGCGCCACCTTCAGCCCGGAACTGGCCGACCTGACCATCTACGTGATCGACGTCGCCGAGGGCGAGAAGATCCCGCGCAAGGGTGGGCCGGGGATCACCAAGTCGGACTTCCTGGTGATCAACAAGACCGACCTGGCGCCTTATGTCGGTGCTTCGCTGGAAGTGATGGAGCGTGATACCCGGCGCATGCGCCCGGAGCGGCCATGGACGTTCAGCAACCTGAAGAAGGGCGAGGGGTTGCAGGCGGTGATCGACTTCATTGTCGAGCGGGGGATGTTGGAGAAGGATAAGTGATGAAATTGGTGTCTAACTCGGCATTTTCGACATATTTCCTACGGTTTAGGCGTTGATTTCCGGGTTATGGATGGGCCTTTGGTGAAAGCCGTTTCCTGCGACAAGGGATATTGTGTGTCGGACTGATGACAGGGCGGAATGAGAAGTTTCACTTGTCGCGGTTAAACCACATTATTTACTGAAGGAAACTGTTATGAAAATGTTCGCATTTGTCGCTCTGTTGGCCACTGCTGGCTTAGCTCAGGCTCAATCGTCCTGGTTGCCGATGCCGATCGAATGCCCAGAGGGTTACTACCCGACGGCAATGGGATCCTGCCAGCCTGATTTCGACTTCGACTAAGTCAAGTCAGCTGTTTCAATGCGATACCCGCGCCGCTGGGCAGTCATGCTCAGCGGCGCTTTTTTTGCTTGCTGGCCTTTCTCCTGAGCGTGGGCTGCCCAACCTCAAAGCGTATTGTTTCAACTCAGCGCCAATGTCAGCACCATTGGCAGCGTCACGGCGGCGATGATGGTCTGCAGGGCGATGATGGTCGCCATCAGCGGCGCGTTACCACCCATCTGTCGGGCCATCACGTAGGATGACGAGGCGGTGGGCAGGGCCTGGAACAGCACGGCCACCACAGCCGCCTGGCCGCCCAGCCCGAGCAGCCGGCACAATGCCCAGGTGGTCACTGGCATGACCAGGAACTTGAACAGTGCCGAGACTACCAAGGGCTTGGCCTGCTGGCCGATCCGCGCGCCACCCAGTGCTGCGCCAACGCAAAGCAGTCCTAAAGGTAACGCCGCCTGGCCCAGGGCTTTGACCGTGGGCTCCAGGCCTGCTGGCAGGCCCACGCCCGTCAATCGCAGCAATAGCCCCCCGGCACAGCCGATGATCAGCGGGTTGGCAAAGATCGCCTGGAGTACCACGGCCGGCGAGCTGTGGCGTGCGCTGAAGCGAGCGAAGACCAGCACACAGAGCAGGTTGACCAGCGGCACGATGGCGGCGTTGGCCACAGCCGCCAGGGCGATGCCGGCCGTGCCGTAGATACCGGCGGCCAGGGTCGCGCCAATGTAGTTGTTGAAGCGCACGCCACCTTGGAATACCGAGGTGAAATCGGCACCGTCATAATTGGCAACACCCTGGTAGAGCACCAATAACAGGGCGCCAAGCAGCGTCGAGAGCATTAACACGCCCACCATGCCCAGCACCGGCACGCCGTCGAGGTTGGCGGTGGCCAGGCCGTGGAGGAACAGCGACGGCAGCAGCACGTAGTAGCTCAGGCGCTCGGCGCCGGGCCAGAAGGTTTCGGCGAGAAAGCCACGCACTCGCAGCCAGGTACCGAGGGTGATGAGCAGGATGATCGGGACGAGGGTGGTGAGCAGCAGATGAAGCATGGGGGCGGGTCCGTGGTCGGGTACCGTCACAGACTAGCGGAGTGGAGTGAGCAGAAAAAACGGTGTTTTCTTGAGCGACTATTGAGAAAAACTGCACGAACTGAAAATCCGCGCTCCATGACCAATGCGTGACTCATTGATTTAATTTTATCCTGTGGGAGCGGCTTTAGCCGCGAACACCGGCGAAGCCGGTGCCATCCACTGCGTCGCTTGCTTCGCGGCTGAAGCCGCTCCCACAGGGTGCGCGCTGACCGCGCAATCATGGTTCGCGGCGCGACACTGTGATCAGGCCTCCAACGCGGTCCTCAACACTGCACTCAAATGCCGGCGCTGACTCTTCTCATGCTCCAGCAGCACCATACGCCGGATCAGCTGCGGTTCGCCGAAGGGCAGCACGGTGGCTGCTGGCAGCCGCTCGAGGTCGTCGTCGCTCATGGGAATCACCGCCACCCCCAGCCCCATGGCCGCCATACGCGCCAAGGCCTCCTGGCTGTCCAGTTCCATCTGCTCGTTCACCTGCAGCCGCTGACGACGCAGCTCCTGCTCGATCTGCCGACCGGCCCAGGCGCGTTTGTCGAAGCGCAGGAACGGCTGCTCGGCGAGCAGCGTCGGCAGGTTCTGGCCGGCCAGTTCCGGGCTGGCGATGGCCCAGAAGCGGTCCTCGAACAGCGGCGTGTACTGAAGACTCTGCGGGTAGGGGCTGACCGGCTCGGTGGTGATCGCCGCGTCCAGCTCCCCATCCTCGACCCGTCGGGCGAGCTCTGCCGACATGCCCGAAACCACACTGACATGCAGTTCGGGGTGGTGCGCCTTGATCCACACCAGCGCCTTGGGCAGGCGCCGGGCAAGCACGGTATGAATTGCGCCGATGCGCAGACGCCCACGCAAGCTTGGGCCGCTGGCCAGGGTGTCTGCCAGCTCGTCGTAGGCGGCCAGGATGCCTTCGGCACGGACCACTGCGAGTTGGCCAGCCTCGGTCAGCATGACCTGGCGGCGGCTGCGGTCGAACAGGGAGACCTGCAGTTCGACCTCCAGGGTCTTGATATGCAGACTCACCGCCGAGGGGGTCAGGCTCAGCAGGTCGGCGGCGCGGGCGAAGGTGCCGTGGCGAGCGATGGTGACCAGGGTGCGCAAGGCTTTGAGGGACACGCGGGGCAGGCTCCGGTTCGTGGCTTGGCAGGTTGGGCCGTGCAGGAGGGGGGAGGCGGGTACGATACGCGAAAACATGGTTCCACGCTGAAGGCGAGCGTTGGCCTGAGGTCTGATCACGCGAAGGATGCTGGAGGACAAGATTGTGGGAACACTGATGGGCGAAGTCTTGGCTCAGATGGACCGATTTCATTGTCGTACGAGGCGCCCACGGATCAATGTCGGACTGCCGCCGGTCATCATCGGGCTAGCGCTTGGTTCGGTTTGTAGAACAGGAAGTGCGTGGTCTCGGCCGTCTTGCGGTAGGCCTTGGCCCAATCCGGGTTGACGTTGCGGTCGTGAAAATACAGCGCGCCGCCGGTGGGGTCCTTCAACTGCTGGTTGAGGGCCTTGCGGGCAATTTCCTTGGCCACTGCATAGCGTTCCTCTTCTTCCACCTGATCGGGGCGTCCATCGCACCACCAGGAAAACTGGCAGCTCTTGCTCTCTACACCTTGCTTGACCACCGCGCAGACGCTGTCGGGAAAGCCCTCGTGCCCCAGGCGATTGAGCACCACGCTGGCTACCGCACCCATGTCCTGGGCATTGGCACCCTTGGCCTCCCAGTAGATGGTGCGCGCCAGGCAGGTGATGCTGTCATCCATCGGCGACTGGCCCGCCGGGTCGACCGCCTGGACTTCTCCAGGGGTCAGGGTCTCCTGCTTTTTCGGCGGTGGTGCATCCTCGGCCACCTTTTCTTCCAGTACCTGAGCCTTGTCTTCGGCGACCGCGGCTTTCTGGCTGTCAGCGGCGGGGAGGAGGCCTGCGAACAGGGCGAGGGACAGGCCGAACAGCATCCACGGTAGGCGCATGGTCGATATTCCTGAGGGTGGGCTGTCTACAGTCTAGCTGCACGGCTTCAACTCAGCGCCCAGGTCGTCCATAAGCCTGGCTGATGCGGTCGATGACCATCGCCAGGGCGACGATCGCCAGCCCCGCCTCGACGCCCTGGCCGACGTTCAGGGTCTGGATCCCGGCTAGCACGTCTTCGCCCAGCCCGCGGGCGCCGATCATCGACGCCACCACCACCATCGACAATGCCATCATCACCGACTGGTTGAGCCCGGCCATGATGCTCGGCAAGGCCAGCGGCAGGGCGATGCGGCGCAAGCGCTGCCAGCGGCTGGCGCCCAGGCCGTGGGCGGCCTGCAGCAGCGACGGGTCGATCTGCGCCAGGCCCAGATCGGTCAGGCGAACCAGCGGCGGCAGGGCATAGATGAGGGTGGCGAACACCGCTGGCACCTTGCCCAGACCGAACAGCATCAGCACCGGGATCAGGTAGACGAAGGCCGGCAGCGTCTGCATCACGTCGAGCACCGGCAGAATCAGGCGCCGGGCCAGGGGGCGAGTGGCCAGCAGGATGCCCAGCGGCACGCCGACCAGCACGCACAGGCCGGTGCTGACCAGCACCAGGGCGAGTGTCTGCAGCAGCTTGTCCCACAGCCCGAGCATGCCGATCAGCGCCAGCAGCAGCGGCAACACCAACGCCCGTGCCAGGCTGCGGCTGGCGTGCCAGGCCAGCAGCCCGACCAGCAGCAACAGCAGCCACCAGGGCAGTAACCGGAGCAGGTTCTCCAGGCCCACCAGCAGTTGCAGCAGTTGGTCGGAGATGCTGCGCAGGTGATCGCCATAGTGCAGCACCAGCCAGTCGACCAGGCGGTTGACCCAGGCGGCGAAGGAGAATTGCAGGGCTTCGGGGAAGCCGCCGCTCACAGGCCGGCCTCGACCTTGGCGGCGTTTTCGGCGGGCATCCAGGCCTTCCACACAGCGGGGTTGTCGCGCAGGAAGGCGAGGGCGGCCTCGCGGGGCGGCTGGCGGGTTTCGCTCATGCGTGCCAGGGCGGTGTTCAGGGTGATGATGGGCAGGTCGACCTTTTCGAACACCGCGACCAGCTCGGGGTGGGCGTCACGGAATGCTTTCGACACGCCGATCGAGAGCTTGGCCGGCAATGAGCGGCTGCCTTTAGGGTTGGGGTTGGCGGCATCGGTCAGGGTGGCCCAGGCGGTGGCATCGAAAGGCGGTTCCTCCAGGCGAACCAGGTCGTAGCGGCCCATCAACGGGGTCGGGCTCCAGTAGTAGAACAGTACAGGCTGACCTCGGCGGATCGCCGAGCCGATCTCGGCGTCGAGGGCGGCGCCGGAGCCGCTGCGGAAGTTGTTGTACAGCCCGTCCAGGCCGTAGGCCTTGAGCTTCTGGCTGTTGACGGTCTCGGAGGTCCAGCCGCTGGGGCTGTTGAGGAAGCGGCCTTTGCCGGGTACCTCGGGGTCCTTGAACACTTGGGGGTAGTCTTTGAGGTCGTAGACGCTGCGCAGGTCCGGGGCCAAGGGTTTCAGGTCGCGTGCAGGGTCGCCCTTGATCACGTAGGCCGGCACCCACCAGCCTTCCTCGGCGTTCTTCACCGTGTCGCCCAGGGCGAACACCTGGCCGGCCTGTTCGGCCTTGACCCAGGCGGGGCTGCGTCCGGCCCATTCCTCGGCGATTACCTGCAGGTCGTTGCGCGCCAGGGCCACTTCCATGCTGACGGTACTGCCGGGGAGGGTGTCGGTGGGGTAGCCGTAACCGTGTTCGACGATCAGGCGCAGGATCTCTGTGGTCAGGGCACCGCTTTCCCAGCCGATGGCGCCGAAGTGGATGGGGGCGGGTTGGTCCGCAGCAGCGGCAGAATCGGTGCTGGCCAGGCCGAAGGCGAGGAGCAGGCTGGCCAGAAGGGTGGGGACTTTCTTCATCGGGGCCTCGTCGGTTGCCGGTCCTTGGGTTCGGGCAGAAGTGTAGACGACGAAGTTGCCGGGGCTGCTGCGCAGCCCTTTCGCGGCACAAGGCCGCTCCTACAGGGGGCGCGTCAGCATCTGTAGGAGCGGCCTTGTGCCGCGAAAGGGCCGCAAAGCGGCCCCGACGGGGTGGAATCAAACGCGGAACTGATCCATCAGCCCCTGCTGCTGGTTGGCCAGGCTGTTGAGCGACTGGCTGACCCGCGCCGATTCGTTGGCCTGGCCGCTCAGCGACTCGGTCACGTCACGGATGGTGGCGACGTTGCTGTTGATCTCCTCGGCCACCGCGCTCTGCTCCTCGGCGGCGCTGGCGATCTGCAGGTTCATGTCGGTGATCACGGTCACCGCCTGGCCGATGCGCTGCAGCGCGGTGACGGCCTGGCCGACCTGCTCGACGCCGCCCTGGGCCTGGCGGTGGCTGCTGTCCATGGCGCCGACCACTTCCTGGGTACCGGCCTGCAGGGCTTCGATTACCTGGCGGGTTTCCTCCACCGACTCCTGGGTGCGGCGGGCCAGGTTGCGCACCTCGTCGGCGACCACGGCGAAGCCACGGCCGGCCTCACCGGCGCGAGCGGCCTCGATGGCGGCGTTGAGCGCCAGCAGGTTGGTCTGCTCGGCGATAGAGCGGATCACCTCGAGCACCGAGCCGATCTTCTCGCTGTTGCGCGCCAGCCCCTCGACCTGGGCCATGGCGCCGCTCATGTCGGCGGCCAGGGTGTCGATGCTGGTGGTGGTGCGGTCGATCACCGCCAGGCCTTCGCGGGTCGCCTGGTCGGCTTCGCGCGCGGCCTGGGCGGCCTGGGCCGCGCTGCGGGCAACGTCCTGGGCAGTGGCGCTCATCTCGTGGGAGGCGGTGGCCACCTGGTCGACCTGGCGGTATTGCTGCTCCATGCCGGCGCTGGTCTCGGCGGCAATCGCCGCGGACTGGTCGGCGGTGCCGCGAGCGGCCTGCACCGAGCGTTTCACCTCGGCGATGGTCGGCTGCAGCTTGTCGAGGAAGCGGTTGAACCAGCCGGCCAGCTCGCCCAGCTCATCCTGCTTGTCGTACTGCAGGCGGCGGGTCAGGTCGCCTTCGCCGCTGGCGATGTCCTTGAGCATGGCGGCCACGCCGAGGATCGGCCGGGTCACGCCGCGGGCCATCAGCCACACCAGCAGCAGGCCGGCGATGGCGGCGGCCAGGCCCAGGCCCAGTTCGAGCAGGGTACCGCTGGTGTTGAGGGCGTCGAGTTCAACCTTGAGGGCCTCGGCCGGACCGGTCAGGGCGCTTTCCGGCACGTCCAGCAGCACGCCCCATGGCTTGCCGCCAGGGATCGGCTCGAAAGCGGCCAGCACTTTCAGGCGTTGCTGGTCGTGAAGGATCTGCAGCTTGCCGTCGGCGAGCTTGCGCACAAGCTCCGCGCCCTGGGTGCGGTCGACCTGGTCGAAGCGCTGGGCCAGCTTGCCGGCGTCGGCGCTGTAGCCGGCCAGCAGGCCCACGGGGCTGAGGATGCCGACGGTGGTCTGGCCGTCGTAGAGGCTGCGGCTGGCGGTCTGGCTCAGGGCCTGCAGGCTGTTGAGGTTGATGTCGATGGACAGGGTGGCGATGACCTTGTCGCCCGCCTTGAGCGGGAACACGATGCTGGTCATCAGCACGCGCTGGCCGTCGATGTCATAGAAGTACGGCTCGACCACGCACACCGTGCCGGTGCTGCGCGGGCACACCCACCAGGTGTTGGCCGGCTGGCCGCTGGGGCCGATCTCGGTGTTGGCCATGTCGTGCTCGGGCAGGGCCATCGAGGTCAGCTGGCCGACCCGCGGCTGCGACCAGTACAGGGCGAAGCGCCCGGTCTCGTTGCTGCCCAGTTCGCTCTGGCCGGCGAACAACTTGTCCTTGCCATCCAGCGCGCCCGGCTCGAATACCAGCGACAGGCCGAGCAGGTCGGGGTTGGCCTGCAACGCGGCACGCACCTGGGCGGTCATGTCCTGGCGCAGGTCGTAGGCGTCGAGGAAGCGTTTCTCGGCCTGTTCGCGCAGGAACAGCACCTGGCGGGCGAAACCGGCGCCGTACTGGTAGGCGTCCATGAACTGGCGGCGGATGTTCAGGGCCTGGACCTCACCCTGGGATTCGATGCGCGACTGGGCCGAGTCGGAGAGCATGCGCATGCTGCTGGCTTTCACCAGGTCCGAACTGTGGTCCATGCGGTACAGCGAAAGGCCGACGAGCAGGGTGACGATGGCCGCCAGGCACAGGCCCGCCAGCAGGGTGATCTTCCATTGGATGGAGAATTGTCGCAGCAAAGGCATGGGGAAAATCCCTTGTAATAGGTTTGATGCTGCCGACTGTGTCGGCCTGCTCGGATTTTTCTTTATTCAAACGTTCAATTAAACCCTGCGACTTTCGTCTATTCCCTACGCGATGTTGCGGCGCAGACGCTTTTGACTTCTGCCGGCCTGTGCTTCAGAGTGTGCGCCCTTCATAACAACATCCCCTGGTCCGGCCACTGCCTGCGCGCAGTCTGTCGCCGGAATGCCCGCTTTTTGTCTGTCGTAACGAGGTTCGCACACCATGAATGCAGTGATTGCCGCGGTCGGGCTCATGCTGATCCTGAGCCTGTCCCGCGTGCATGTGGTCATCGCCCTGATCATCGGCGCCCTGGCCGGAGGCCTGGTCGGTGGCTTGGGTATCGAGGGTACGCTCAAGGCCTTTAATGGAGGCCTGGGTGGCGGGGCCACGGTGGCCCTGTCCTATGCCTTGCTCGGCGCCTTCGCGGTGGCCATCGCCAAGTCCGGACTGGCCCATGCCCTGGCCGACCGGGCGCTGGCGATGATCGATCGCCAGGGCCATGCCGACGGTGGCAAGGTCAAGTGGCTGCTGGTCGGCCTGATGCTGGTGGTGGCGGTGTCGTCGCAGAACATCCTGCCGATCCACATCGCCTTCATTCCCTTGCTGGTGCCGCCGCTGCTGTACGTGCTGACCCGCCTGCGCATCGACCGCCGGCTGATCGCCTGCGTGATCACCTTCGGCCTGATCACCCCGTACATGTTCCTGCCGGTGGGCTTCGGCAACATCTTCCTCAACGAGATCCTGCTGGCCAATGTCAGCCGCGCCGGGGTGGACGTCAGCGGCGTCAATGTGACCCACGCCATGGCCATCCCGGCGGCGGGCATGCTCGCCGGCCTGTTGCTGGCGGTGTTCTTCAGCTACCGCAAGAAGCGTGACTACGACCTGGAACGCATCGAACAGGTCGAGCAGGTCAGCGTGCAGTACAACCCGGTGACCCTGCTGGTGGCCGGGGTGGCGATCGGCGCCGCGTTCATCATCCAGCTGTGGCTGGATTCGATGATCATCGGTGCGATGGTCGGCTTCCTGATCTTCTCGCTGTCGGGCATCGTGCGCTGGAAGGACACCGACAGCCTGTTCACCGAAGGCATGAAGATGATGGCGATGATCGGCTTCATCATGATCGCCGCCTCCGGCTTTGCCGAAGTGATGAAGGCCACCGGCGAGGTGAAGAGCCTGGTGGAAGCCTCGGCCCAGTGGATCGACCACAGCAAGGGCGTCGGCGCGCTGCTGATGCTGCTGGTGGGGCTGCTGGTGACCATGGGCATCGGCTCGTCGTTCTCCACCGTGCCGATCCTGGCGGCGATCTTCGTGCCGCTGTGCGTGCAGCTGGGCTTCGACCCGCTGGCCACCGTGTGCATCGTCGGTACCGCCGGCGCACTGGGTGATGCCGGATCGCCGGCGTCGGACTCGACCCTGGGGCCGACCTCGGGGCTGAACGTGGACGGACAGCACCATCACATCTGGGATACCGTGGTGCCGACGTTCATCCACTACAATCTGCCGCTGCTGGCGTTTGGCTGGTTGGCGGCGATGACGCTCTGATCTGCTGTCACAGCCGCACGCTGTCTCTGTAGGAGCGGCCTTGTGCCGCGAAAGGGCCGCGTAGCGGCCCCGGCGATTTTGTGTAAACGCTGAAATCCTGGGGCCGCTGCGCAGCCCTTTCGCGGCACAAGGCCGCTCCTACAGGGGCAGAGGGCGCAGCTTCAGCTCAGCCGCGGGTCGGCGCGGGGACGATGCGGTTGAGGACGGTGCTGCCGTCCTTGCTGCGGGTCAGGTACACCGGCAGCACCTTGGGCAGGGTGTCGACCAGGCGTGCAACCTCGCTTGTGCTGTAGACACCGCTGATGCGAATGCTGGCGGTGCTGTCGTCGGCCACCATGAGCGGCTTGTCCAGGTAGCGGTTGATCACCGGCAGGGCCTGGCCGAGGCTGAGGTTGTCCAGCACCAGCTTGCCGCTGCGCCAGGCCAGGCTGTTGGCGTAATCGTCGCTCTGGTTCAGTTCGGGTTCGAAATCGCCCTTGTGGTAGCTGGCCTGCATGCCCGGGCCAAGACGGTAGCCGCCAGTGTTGCCGCCGGCGCTCACCAGCACCGAGCCTTCCACCAGCGTCACCTTGACCTGGTCCTGATACTTCCACACGTTGAACTGGGTCCCGGTAACCCGGGTCTGGCCGTTGGCGGCGTGGACGATGAACGGGTGGTTGCTGTCGTGGGTGACCTTGAAGAATGCCTCGCCCTTGACCAGGGTGACCTTGCGCTCGTCCTTGTAGTTGAGGAAGCGCAATTCGCTATGCAGGTTCAGCTCGACGCTGCTGCCGTCGCTCAGGCGCACGTGGCGCAACTGGTCGGTGGCTTCGAAGTGCTGGTAGCCGTTGGGCAGCCAACCTTGCTCCCAGCCGACCCAACCGGCCAGGGGCAACGCGAGCAGGGCGATGGCGGCAGCCGAGGCGAACGGGCGCCAGTGACGCGTCGGCGTCGCTTGCCGGGTGGGCAGTGGGATCACCTGGGCGCTACGTGGGAGCAGGTCGGCGGTGTCCCAGATTTCCAGCATCGCCTGGTATTCCTCGGCGTGCCGCGGGTCGCTCGCCAACCATTGGCCGAACGCCTCGCGCTCGCCCGCCGTGCAGTCGTCGGCGTGCAGGCGCATGCACCAATGCGCGGCGGCATCGGTAATGGCATCTTCGTCGCTTGGAATGTGGCGGTCCTGGTTCATCGCGGCTCCCGGTTTTGCGGCATTCTACCCCCGGGCGGGTGCTTCCGAGAACGAGTTAATGGCGAATGACTATCAATTGTGCAGTTTTTCGTCGTATCTGAGGTTGGGTTTCATCTGCGACAGGGTGATTTGCCGGTTTGCGTGGGCGATCCCCTGGCGCATGGCACCGGCTGCGCCGGTGTTCGCGGGCAAGCCCGCTCCCACAGGGACCGCGATGCGATGCAGGAAACAATACTCGAGCGCGCATCGGATACCCTGTGGGAGCGGGTTTACCCGCGAAGAAGGCAATGCGTTTTATGGCACCGGCTGCGCCGGTGTTCGCGGGTAAACCCGCTCCCACAGGGGTGGTTGCCTGCGTGGGAGCGGGCTTGCCCCGCGATGGGGCCCTTCAGACGGTACGCAGGCGCGCCTTTTCCACCTGCTGCATTTCCACGCCATCGAGCAACGCCTCGACTACCGCCTTGGCCGCGTCCAGCCCGTGGTCGTTGCCCAGCAGCAGGTCGTGACAGGTGCCGGTCGCCAGCTCCATGGCCTTGAGGTTGGTGGCGAATGCGCCCTTGAGCAGGGTGGACAGGTGCACCAGCGCATCCTCGAAGTCCACGCCTTCGCGCACGGCGAACAGGGAAGGGTGGCTGCATTCGCAGTTGCCGAAGCTGGAGTGCGCCGTGGTGGCGCGGGACGGAGGATCAGGTAAGCCTTTTGTCATTGTGTCGCTCCTTGATTCAATGGAGCCGCCACTCGACGTGACCAAACGAATGGGTGGCGACTGTACGCGGGTTGGTCAACCGGGAATCAAGGAAACCGGCGCGCACGGAGGCGCCCCACGCACAGCCGCCATAGAACGAGACAGCCGGGCACAAAAAAAAGCGCCAACTGAATCGCAGAGCGGGCGCTTGTGCGCCTTGATGTTCGCGGGTGACCAAACCCGGTTGCTGGATTTACAGCAGCGAGCGAAGGTTACCGGGGCGGAGCGATCGATTCAAGGATTGAAGTGTAAGCAAGTAATCGAATGACAAACGTTTTAAATGGGTCAGCTGATCTCCCGAACCGGCTCCATTTTGCGCACCAGATAATCAATCAGTACCTTCTTGCCTTTGGAGTAATCGTTGATTTGCTCTCGCATCGTCGCTTGGTTGGTTGCGTTGGGAGCAGCAACATAGTTACGGCTCGCCTCTACTGCTCTGTGGAGCTGGCGAACTACATCCTCCAAGAGGTCCCGATCATCGGAGGTAATACCAACATTTGGTAGGGTGAAACCGGCCACGGTACCGTCGATGCGATCAGAATTGGGCAGAGTATGGGCGCTGGAAAGAGCGTTCTGCGTGGTGACCTGATTGATAAGGTCCGAATGACCTGGGTAGCGCAGTTGCAGTGTGTCCATTTCAGTGTGATGAATGGAGCTTACACGGTCGACTTGAGTGCTCTTGGGCAGGTCACTAAGTTGGCCTAAGTCGACAGAACGGCGTTGGAGTGCCTGCTTGAAGGCTCCTCTGGGATCTGCATGATTTATAGGGTCTCCGGCACAGTATCCGTATGAATTGACGCCCCCATCAACGAAAGGACTCAACTTGTCCGGTGAGCAAAACCTCATCAGCACCGGATTATAGGCACGATGCCCGTTGCCCAGTAGGTAGACCGCTGCCTGTGGATCACGCATCACACCATTGAAGCCAAGGCGTAAACAAGGCGACTCGCGAACCGGATCGTATCCATAGGCCGAATAGGCAAACCCATGGCTTGCCCCTCGCAACACCGAGCGTGCCAGGTCGCTCGCCAACAGCCTGGTCACTGGACTGCTCATTGGCGTCCCCACTGTTCAGAAATGACCAATCCACGTTAACGTGCGCCCCTGGCCAGTGAAACTGGCAAAAATGCCAGGTATGGCACTACCGACAAAGAGGACTTGCAATGCCCGAACCCTCCAACCTGCTGGCCTTCGCCCTGATCAGCCTGGGCATGGTGCTGACCCCCGGCCCCAACATGATCTACCTGATCTCCCGCTCCATCTGCCAGGGGCGTGGCGCCGGCTTGATCTCGCTGGGTGGCGTGGCGCTGGGCTTCGTCTTCTACATGCTCTGCGCCGCGCTGGGCATCACCGCGCTGGTCATGGCCGTGCCTTTCGCCTACGACGCCCTGCGCATCGGTGGCGCGTTGTACCTGCTGTACCTGGCCTGGCAGGCGCTGCGCCCAGGTGGGCGTTCGCCGTTCCAGGTCCGCGACCTGCCGGCCGACAGCCCGCGGCGGCTGTTCATGATGGGGTTTCTGACCAACCTGCTGAACCCCAAGATCGCGGTCATGTACCTGTCGCTGATGCCGCAGTTCATCGAGCCCGGCCACGGCAGCGTGCTGGCGCAGTCGCTGGTGCTGGGCAGCACGCAGATCGCCATCAGCGTCACGGTCAACGCGCTGATCGCGCTGATGGCCGGTTCCATCGCCGTGTTCCTGGCCGGCAGGCCGGTGTGGCAGCAAGTCCAGCGCTGGCTGATGGGCACGGTGCTGGCGGCGCTGGCGCTGCGCATGCTGGCCGAAGGACGCCGTTGATCGTCGGCGTCGATCCGATGGAACGTTTTGCCACCGGGCGACTTCTTACCCTCAGAGGAAAGAAAACGTGCCCGGGAAAACCGAGACATGAAAGCGCGCCAGGAGAGCAAGACGGTTAACCTGCAAGCACTGCCGAGTTTCCTGGGCGGCGGTGGCGAAGTCAGCTGCCTGTTGCAGGCGATGGACTGGCGACAGTCTCCGCTCGGAGTGCCGGATGGCTGGTCGCCAGTGCTGCAGTCGGTGGTGGCCATGCTCCTGCCGGCGCAGGCGCAGATCGTGCTGTTCTGGGGGCCGCAGTACATCGCGTTGTACAACGATGCCTACTGGCCGACCATCGGCAGCAAGCACCCCGCGGCCCTGGGCCGGCCCGGACAGGAGCACTGGAGCGAGTTGTGGAACGACCTCGAGCCGCTGCTGCGCGGAGTGCGTGAAACCGGGGTGACCTTCTCGGCCCGGGATCGGCCGTTCTATATCGAGCGACATGGACCGGGCGAAACCGCCTATTTCGATGTCTCCTACTCTGCCGTGCGCGAGGCCGACGGTGGGGTGGGCGGCGTGCTGTGCATCGTCACCGACACCACCGAGCGGGTGCGTTTCCAGCAACGCCAGGCGTTTCTCCAGGAGTTGCGCCAGGCCTTGCCGGGCCTGGGCGAGGCCGAGCGCATAGAGGCCCATGCGGTGCGCCGCCTGGGGGAGGAACTGGGCGCGGCGCGGGTCTGCTTCGGCGAGGACCTGGGCGATGGCCGACGCTATCGAGTTGCTCAGGAGTGGGCCGCCGAAGTACCGTCGATGGTCGGCTTCAACCAGTACTCGGCCTTGGACCCGGCCCTGCGTGAGGCCTTGCTGGCCGGCCAGGCCGTGCAGCGCAACTATGAACCGAGCAAGGGCGCGCCGGCCCGGTTCAAGGGCCTGTGCGCCACGCTGCACATCCCGGTGTTGCGCGCCGAGCATCTGGAGGCGATGCTCGCGGTGCATTTTCATACACCCCATGCCTGGGGCGAGAGCGAATGCCTGCTGGTGGGAGAGGCCGCCCGGCAGGTCTGGGCGGCGGTCACTCACGCCCGTGCCGAGCGCGCCCTGCACATGCTCAACGAAAACCTGGAGGAGCGGGTGGCCAACATGCTTGCCCAGCGCGAGGCCGCACTGGTGCAACTGCATGAAGCACGCAAGATGGAGATGATCGGCCAGCTTAGCGGCGGCATTGCCCACGACCTCAACAACATGCTGACGCCGATCATCGCTTCCCTGGAACTGCTGCGCCGCCATCCACAACCGGAGCGCGCCGAGCGCCTCATCGATGGCGGCCTGCAGGCGGCCGAGCGCGCGCGCAATCTGGTCGGGCGCCTGCTCAGCTTCGCGCGGCGGCAGACCCTCAAGCCGACGACGGTGTCGCTGGCGGCACTGGTGGGGGACATGCGCGAGCTGATCGCTCGCTCGCTGGGCCCGACCGTTGCCATGGAGGTCAGTGTCGAGACGGCACTGCCGGGGGTGCTGGTGGACCCGCACCAGCTCGAACTGGCTTTGCTGAACCTGGTGGTCAATGCCCGCGATGCCATGGGCGAGGGCGGGAAGTTGACCATACGCGCCGGTCTTGGCGGCGACGGTACGCCTGGTCCGCCCGGTCTGCAGACAGGGCCACAGGTGTGGCTGCGGGTCACCGACAATGGCTGTGGCATGAGCGAGGAGGTGCTGGCGCATTGCGTCGAGCCGTTCTACTCGACCAAGGGCGTGGGTCGCAGCACCGGGCTTGGCTTGCCGATGGTGCAGGGCCTGGCGCTGCAGTCCGGCGGCGGCTTCGGCATTCGTTCGCGCGTGGGTGAGGGCACCGAAGCGACCTTGTGGCTCCCGGCCAGCGAGCAGGAGGTGGTTGATGAAGCGGCCAAGCCGGTCGAGGTTCCCCGGGCGCAAGGCCAGATCCGCGTGCTGCTGGTGGACGACGAGCCACTGGTGCGTCAGGCCACGCTCCTGCAACTGCGCGCCCTCGGCTACGAGGTGACCGAGGCCGAGGGACCGGCCCAGGCGTTGGCGTTGCTGGACAAGGGCCTGCTGCCCGATGTGCTGCTGACCGATCATGTCATGGCCGAGACTACCGGCGTGCGCTTCGCCCAGCAGGTGCGCGAGCAGCTGGTGCAATTGCCGGTGCTGATCATTACCGGTTACACCAACCTGACGCCGCGTGAGTTGCATGGCTTCGAGGTACTGCGCAAACCGTTTCGCCAGGACGAGCTGGGGCAGAGTCTGGCGCGGCTATTGGCGAGGCGAAAGTGAACGCTGTGGAGGAAACCTCGAACAGCATGCAGCCCGCTCCCATGCCATGGTGAGTTGATACGACTCACCGACTAGCCAGTACATCCCCCAGCATCTGGCACACCTGTTCGGCCGAATAGGGCTTGGCCAGGAACGCGAAGCCCTGGTGGCCACCTTCGGCGATCGCTTCGCTGTAGCCGGAGGTGAGAATCACCGGCAGTTGCGGTTGGCTGCGCCGCAGTTCCCTGGCCAGGGCGAGACCGCCCATGCCCGGCATCACCACATCGGAGAACACTGCGTCGAATCCGCCGCGGGCCGCCGCGATCTGGGCCAGGGCATCCTCGGCCGAGGTCGCCCAGCTGATCTGGTAGCCATGGTCACGCAGGATCTGCGCGGTGAAGCTGCCGACATCCGGATTGTCCTCCACCACCAGGATGCGCTTGCGCTCGCCGGGCAGGACCAGCGGCACCGTCACGTCAGGTGTTTCGCCATCGGCCTGCGGCACCTGGGGCAGATACAGGGTGAAGGTGGTGCCCTGGCCTGGCACGCTGAGCACCTGCACATCGCCACCGGATTGCTTGACGAAGCCGAACACCTGCGACAGGCCAAGCCCGGTACCCTGGCCGGCGGCCTTGGTGGTGAAGAACGGATCGAAGATGCGCTCCAGCAGGTGCGGGGCGATGCCAACGCCACTGTCGATGACCGAGATCGCCGCGAACGGCCCGTCCTGCGCCGCCTGTCCACGCAACGCCGGCAGTCGCTGATTGGCCTCCAGGCGCAGACGCAGCGTGCCCGCGATGCCGTCCATGGCGTCACGGCCATTGATCATCAGGTTGATCACCGCGGTTTCCAGCTGGCCGAGGTCGGCGTGCACGTGGCAGGGCGTGTCGGGCAGTTCCAGGCCGACCTGGATGCGGGCGCCGGTGGCGGTGTCGAGCATCTCGGCCATGGCTTCGAGCCTGGGACCGGCCTCGAACACCTGCGGGCTGAGGGCCTGGCGCCGAGCGAAGGCGAGCAGTTGTCCGGTGAGCTTGGCGCCGCGGTCGACGGTGTCGGAGACGGTCTTGAAGTAGCGGCTGCGCCGAGTCTCGTCGAGGTCCGCCCGCTGCAGGAAGTGGATGGAGGAGCGGATGATGGTCAGCAGGTTGTTGAAATCGTGTGCCACGCCGCCGGTCAATTGGCCGATGGCCTCGAGCTTCTGCGCCTGGCGCAGCACGGCCTCGGTGTGCAGCAGCTGGCTGGTGCGCTCCTCCACGCGTTGCTCGAGGGTGGCGTTGAGGGCCTCCAGCGCCGTCAACGCCTCGCGCACCTCGGCATTGGCCTGGACCCGCTGGATATGTGCCCAGCAGCGCTCCGTGGCCTCACCGATCAAGGCCCTCTCGTAGCGGGTCCACGTCCTGGGCGCCTTGTCATGGATGGCCATCAGCGCCGTCAGGCGGCCTTCCTTGATCAAGGGCATGCAGATGGTGGCGGTAATGCCGATGGCCTGGAAGGTCGCCGATTCATGGGGTGACAGTTGCGCAAGGTTGTCCTCGATCACCAGCGCCAGTCCGGCGCGCAGGCGGCTGACGGCCAGATCGCCGAAGTCGGCAAGGCGGTACTGGCCAAGCAGGCGCGGCGAACCTGGCGCGACCCAGTCGCCGCAGATGGTGAAACCGTCCTCGTCAGGGTCCATGACCGCATAGGCGCAGCTCGACAGGTGCAGGTGCTCGCCCAGCAGGCGCGTGGTGGTGGCCATGACCCGTTCAGGATCGATGGCGTTGGCCGCCGCCCGGCTCAAACTGTCGAGAAAGTTCAGGCGCTGGTTGGCCACCACGCTGGCGGTGGTCTCGGTAACCGTGTCGATCATCCCCACCACCTGCCCGTCGTGGTCGCGGATGGGGCTGTAGCAGAAGGTGAAGTAGGCGCGCTCCGGGCTGCCGTGGCGCTCGATCATCAGCGGGAAATCTTCGATGTATACGGCTTCGCCGTCGAGGGCGCGCTGGGCCAGGTGGCGGATATCGCTCCAGGCTTCCTGCCAGACCGCGCTGAAGGGGCGGCCCAGGGCAGAGGGTTTGTTGCCGAGGATTTCGCTGAAGGCGTCGTTGTGCAGGGTGATCAGCGCGTCGCCCCACAGCACGGCCTGGGGAAAGCGCGAGGCCAGGCACAGGGCAACCGTGGTCTTGAGCACATCGGGCCAGCTGGCAAGGGGGCCCAGGGTGGTCGACGACCAGTCGTGGTTGCGGATGCGTTCGGCCATGAGGCCGCCGCCGTCGAGCCATTTCGCCATGTGCTTTGCGGGTCCTTGTGCGTGAGAGCATCAGGGTGCACCGAGACGCGGCGCTTGGCGAGGGGTTTTGTGTCGTCTGGGGGGGCGCCATCGCGGGGCAAGCCCGCGCCCACGGTATGCATCTCTGGAAGAATCGCGTGGGAGCGGGCTTGCCGGCAACGGAGCGCAGGGCGACCCGAATCAGACCTTGAACTGCGCCACCAGCCCATTGAGTTCCAGCGCCAGGTGCGACAGGTCCTGGGCCGATGCGCTGGTCTGGTTGGCCCCGGTCGTGGTCTGCATCGACAAGTCGCGGATGTTCATCAGGTTGCGGTCCACTTCCCGCGCCACCTGGGCCTGTTGTTCCGAAGCGCTGGCGATCACCAGGTTGCGCTGGTTGATCGAGGCGATGGTCCGGGCAATCAGTTCCAGGGCCTGGCCGGCCGATTGCGCCACCTCCAGGGTGCCGCTGGCACGGCCCTGGCTGCTGTGCATGGCGCTGACCGCGCGCTCGGTGCCGACCTGGATGCCGCCGATCATCTGTTCGATCTCGGCGGTGGACTGCTGGGTGCGATGGGCCAGCGCCCGCACCTCGTCGGCGACCACGGCGAAGCCACGCCCGGCTTCGCCGGCACGGGCGGCCTCGATGGCGGCGTTGAGGGCCAGCAGGTTGGTCTGCCCGGCGATCGAGCCGATCACATCCAGCACCCGGGTAATCTCGTTGGCGCTGCTGGCCAGCTGTTCGATCTCCCCGGCGGTACCGGTGACATCGTCGACCAGATGCTGGATCGAAGCCAGCGCCTGGTTGACCTGGTCACGGCCGTCCCGGGTGGTCTGGTCCGCGCCTTGGGAGGCCTCGGCGGTGCTCACCGCGTTGCTCGCCACTTCCTCGACGGCGCTGGTCATCTGGTTGACCGCAGTGGCGGCCTGGTCGATCTCGGTGCTTTGTTGCTGCAGGCCGCGGCTGGTGTCCTCGGTGACGCTGTGCAGCTCTTCGGAGGCCGAGGCCAGGCGGTCGGAGGACGCGGCGATCTTGCCGATGGTGTCGCGCAGGCTCTGCTGCATGCGGCGCAGGGCGTGCAGCAGCAATGCCGGCTCGTCGTGGCCGACTACCGTGATCTCGCGGGTCAGGTCGCCGGTGGCGATGCGCTCGGCCACCATGACGGCGTCGGCCAGCGGCGCGACGACGCTGCGGGTGAACAGGGTGGCGATGGCGATCAGTGCCAGGACGATCAGCACCAGTGCCGTGATGATCACCGCATACGCCTGGTCGCTGACCGTGTCGCTGCGGTGCGAGGCCGTTTCCGCGCCTTTGTAGTTGAAGGCCACCAGTGTTGCCATGGCGTCCATCATACGGTCGGCGCGCTGGATCAGCGGGCCATTGATCAGGCGTCTGGCTTCGGCCATGCGCCCGGCGCCGATGTTCGCCAGCACCTGTTGCTGTTGCTGGGTGTATTGCTGGCGCGCCACCAGGAAGGCATTGAACAGGCCGCGGTCCTGGGGGTCGGAGATGGTCTTCTCGTAATCCTTGAGGTCCTGCTGGATCGCTTCCTCGATACTGTTGAGCAGGTTGACGCTGGCGTTTTCGTCGGTGTCTTCCTCCAGCGCCGCGCGCAGCGTGGCGGCGCGTTCCTGGGCCAGGGTGCCGCCGATCTCGTTGAGGGCGATCACGGCCGGCAGCCAGTTGCGGCGGATCTCGTTGGTGGCATCGTTCATCTGCCGGGTTTCGTACAGGGCCACCAGGCCCATGGCCAGGACCAGGCCGGCCAGCAGCGTGAACAGGCTGGTCGCCCGTTTACCGATCTTCATGTTTCTCAACAGCATGGATGTTCCTTGACGTCAGAATGCAAACGTCAGGAGCATGATTCCGGGGGCTGCGGGGAGATAGTCGCCAGGTCGCACGTATTGCGGCGGATTTTCCTATTTGCCGGTACCTGTCCCGGCGTAGGCGGGCTCCCAGCGGACGGCGTCATCCGCTGGTAGCCCGGTTGAGCGGCAATGTAATGCGCTTGCTCAGACTTTGAACTGCGCCACCATCCCGTTCAGCTCCACCGCCAGGCGCGACAGGTCCTGGGCCGCCGCGCTGGTCTGGTTGGCGCCGGCCGAGGTCTGCATCGCCAGGTCGCGGATGTTCACCAGGTTGCGGTCCACCTCCCGGGCCACCTGGGCCTGCTGTTCGGAGGCGGTGGCGATTACCAGATTGCGCTGGTTGATGGTGGCGATCGCCTCGGCAATCAGCTCCAGGGCCTGGCCGGCCGACTGCGCCACGGCCAGGGTGCCGTTGGCACGGCCCTGGCTGCTGTGCATGGCGCTGACCGCACGCTCGGTGCCGGTCTGGATGCCGCCGATCATCTGTTCGATCTCCGCGGTGGACTGCTGGGTGCGGTGGGCCAGGGCGCGGACCTCGTCGGCGACCACGGCGAAACCGCGGCCGGCCTCACCGGCGCGGGCGGCCTCGATGGCGGCGTTGAGGGCCAGCAGGTTGGTCTGCCCGGCGATGGCGCCGATCACGTCGAGGACCTGGCTGATCTCGTTGGCGTGGCTGGCCAGCTGCTCGATTTCCCCGGAGGTGCCGGTCACGTCATCGACCAGGTGCTGGATCGAGGCCAGCGCCTGGTTGACCTGGTCGCGACCGTCGCGGGTAGTGCGGTCGGCGCCCTGGGAGGCGTCGGCGGTGCTCACGGCGTTGCTCGCTACCTCTTCGACGGCGGCGGTCATCTGGTTGACCGCCGTGGCGGCCTGGTCGATCTCGGCGCTCTGCTGGTGCAGGCCGCGGCTGGTGTCCTCGGTGACGGTGTGCAGCTCCTCGGAGGCCGAGGCCAGCTGGTCGGAAGACGCGGCAATCCTGCGCAGGGTGTCGCGCAGGCTATGCTGCATGCGGCTCAGAGCGGCCAGCAGCAAGGCCGGTTCGTCGCGGCCGAGCACGACGATTTCGCGGGTCAGGTCGCCGGTGGCGACCCGCTCGGCCACGGCAACGGCATCGGCCAGGGGCACGACGATACTGCGGGTGAGGAGGGTGGCGATGCCGATCAGCGCCAGGGTGATCACGGCAATGGCGGCGATGATCAGGCTGAAGGCTTCGTCGGAGGCCGCGCTGCTGCGCAGCGAGGCTTGCTCGGCGCCCTTGGTGTTGTAGTCGATCAGTTCGGCCAGGGCCTTCATCATGCTGTCGGCGTACTCGGCCAGCGGGCCGTTGACCAGACGTCGGGCCTCGTCCAGTCGGTCATCGCCGGCGGCGCTGCGAATGGCTTGCTGCAGTGCGTGATAGCGTTCGCTCAGGCCCATGAAGGCGTCGAACAGGGCGCGGTCGTCCGCGGCGAAGATGGTGCGCTCGTAGGCCTTGAGGTCGTTTTCGAGCTGCTGGTTGACCAGGACGATCTTGTCCAGCGTGGCATGGCGGGCGCTGCTGCTGTCCTCAAGGACACTGCGCAGGGTCAGGGCGCGGGCCCGGCCCAGGTTGCTGCTGACCTCGCCCAGGGCGAGCACGGCGGGCATCCAGGTGAGACGGATTTCGTCGGTGGCGCTGTCCATCCGCCGGGTTTCGTAGAGGGCGACCAGGCCCAGGGCCAGGACCAGGATCCCGAGCAGGGTGAACATTCCTGCTGCCCGAATACCGATCTTCATGTTCCGTAACTGCATGCGACGCTCCTTGACGGTGGCTGGCAGGCGTCAAGAGCGCGGACTGACCGGGCTCGGCTGAAAAGGCTCTCGATGCACTGCGAAGGGGGTTATATCCTCACGGTTCATGTTGTTTTTTCTGAATGATGACATAACGCCACTATTATTGACCAGTCGTTCAATGTAATGACGCATACAAACAGGCCCGTCACTTCCGGGACGGGCCTGTTGTTTTCGTTCACTCGACGATCGGAATCAGCGGGTCGGCCGCCGCCAGGGCCTGGGCGCGGTCGGCGGCCGGCGGGTAGATCCAGACCGAGTTGATCTGGCGCTTGAGGTCCTTGCCTTCCTGGCCCTGCAGCTTCAGTTCGCGGGTCCAGCCTTCGCTGTACGCGGCGCCCCAGTCGCCCAGGTCCAGGCAGGTGACGTACTTGGGCTGGCGGTACGCTATCGGCGCCTGGCCCAGCAGGTCGGCCATGGCGTTGTTGCCGCTGTGGCGACCCATGGGGATGGCGTGCTGGCAGGTCATCAGGGCGTGGTTGCCCAGCTCGTCCACCGCGGCCCAGGCCACATCGCCGGTGGCATAAATGTGCGATTGGCCGATCACCTTGAGGTGGTCGTCGACCCGCAGGCGACCGAAGCCGTCACGCTCGCCGGCGACCTGCGCGGTCAACGGGCTGGCCTTGACGCCGGCGGTCCAGATCACGGTCTTGCTGGCGATGTACTCGCCGTTGTCCAGGGTCACGCCACCGGCATCCACCGCCACCACCGAGGTGCCGGTCAGCCATTCGACGCCCGCCTGCTCGCTGGCGGCGACGATGGCCGGGGTGATCCCGGCGCCGAGGGCGGCACCGACGCTGGCGCCACGATCGATCAGCACCACGCGGGCATGGCCTTCACCGAGGATGGCGCGCAGGCGCGGCGGCATCTCGGTGGCGGTCTCGATGCCGGTGAAGCCGCCGCCGCAGACCACCACGGTGTTGCGCGCCGGCGAGGCGGGCAGGCTGGCCAGGCCGTGCAGGTGCTGTTCCAGGCGCACGGCCGACTCCATCTGGTCGACATCGAAGCTGTGCTCGGCCAGGCCCGGTACGGCAGGGCGGGCCACCTGGCTGCCGGCGGCGAGGATCAGGCGGTCGTAGGCGAGCTGCTGCGGCAGGCCATCGGCATCGCGGTAGCCGACCTGGCGGGCGGCGCTGTCGATGCTGTCGGCGGTGCCAGGGATGAACTCCACGCCCACCACGTCGAACAGCGCCTCCAGCGGTGCCTGCAGCGTGTGGACGTCGGCCTCGTAGAAGCGTGGACGGATGCGCAGTTGCGGCTGCGGGGCCAGCACGCTGATGCGCACGTCGCCGCGTTGTGCCTGGTCGAGCAGGCGGGCGGCGCTCAGGGCGCTCCAGACACCGGCAAAGCCGGCACCGATGATCAGGATACGAGAGGTCATGTGGATGCTCCGCAAGGACAGGAAAAAGGTCTTCGATGAGGCGTTCACGGCCCGCCGAATAACTACGACTGTATTGATCGTAGTTTAAATCGGCAAGTGTTATTTTTCGGGTCGTCCTTTCGCAAACGCAGGTGTATCGGCTGTATCCAGCGTGTTTATTGGCTTCTGCTGGGATGTTGATATGCTTGCACGGCGACGACCGGCTTTGCCTGCCACCGATTATGGGCGTACTATTTGCGACAGAATTAGTCGGAGATTGATATGTCCCTTTACAGCGCCGGCGTCGAATACGGCATCCATTGCCTGCTGTTCCTGGTGGACGAGCGCGGCGACAGCCGCGAATCCAGCGTGCGCGACCTGGCCGAGTTGCAGGGCGTGCCCCAGGAATACCTGGCCAAGGTCTTCACCAAGTTGGCCCGCGCTGGATTGGTGGCGGCGACCGAAGGCGTGCGCGGCGGATTCCGTCTGGCGCGGCCGTCCGACGAGATCACCGTGCTGGATATCGTCACGGCCATCGACGGGCCGAAGAAGCTCTTCGACTGCCGGGAGATCCGCGAGCGTTGCGCGGTGTTCGAGGGCGCCGCGCCGGCCTGGGCCACCGAAGGCACCTGCGCGATCCATGCGGTGATGCTGGGGGCGCAGAAACGCATGGAGGAGGCGCTGGCCCAGCAAACCATCCTCGACCTGGCGCGGCGCTTCGGGCGCAAGGCACCGGCCGAGTTCGGGCAGAAGGTCAATGACTGGATGAGCGAGCGGCGCGACGGCAAGGGCGCCGGTGGGGACATTCCGCTGCAGGCCGTCTGACGAGCTGGGTCGGTTGGGCGGCGCAACGGAAAATTGTGCTCAACCCCAAGGTAAATCCTTGCCTGTGCGATCGGCCCACAGGTGCCAAGCCGAGGTAAGCTGACAGAAAAATTCCGTGCGCCGCTCCCGGCGCCAGAGAGGTCAGCGTGGCTTCCTACACCTTGCGCCAACTCAAGTACTTCGTCACCACGGTGGAGGCCGGCAGCGTCGCCGAGGCCTCGCGCCAGCTGTATATCGCCCAGCCGTCTATCTCCACCGCGATCAAGAGCCTGGAAGAGAGCTTCGGTGTGCAGCTGTTCATCCGCCATCACGCCCAGGGCGTGTCGCTGACGCCCAGCGGCAAGCGCTTCTATGCCAAGACCCGGGCCCTGCTGCAGATGGCCCATGAGTTCGAGCAGAACGCCCTGGCCGACAACGACACGGTGGCCGGGCAGATCGACATCGGTTGTTTCGAGACCGTGGCGCCTTTGTACCTGCCGCGACTGATCGCCGGTTTTCGCCAGCGTTATCCTGGGGTGGACATCCGCCTTCGCGACGGCGAACAGCAGGACCTGATCCAGGGCCTGACGGCGGGCACCTTCGACCTGGCGTTCCTCTACGACCATGACCTGGACGGCACCATAGAGACCGAGCCGTTGATGCCGGCGCAGAAACCCTATGTGCTGCTGCCGGAAAAGCACCGTTTCGCCGGCCAAACCCAGGTGTCGCTGCGCGACCTGTGCCCGGAACCGATGATCCTGCTTGACGTGGCGCCTAGCCGCACCTACTTCGTCAGCCTGTTCAACGAGCTGGGGCTGACGCCGAACATCGTCTTCAGCTCGCCGTCGATAGAGATGGTCCGGGGCATGGTGGGCCAGGGTTTCGGTTTCTCGCTGCTGGTGACCCGGCCGCACTCCGAATTCACCTACGACGGACAGCGCCTGGTGACCCTCGACATCACCGAGCCGGTGGCGCTGTCGGGCCTGGCGGCGGCGCACCTCAAGCGCGTGCAGTTGACCAAGCCGGCGCAATTGTTCGTCGAGTTCTGTCGCGAGGAACTGGCACGCCTGTAGGCGTTGACCATCCGTCGCCAACATGGCGCTGGCGAGCGAACGTTGCCATGCCAGCGGTTTCTTCCACTAAGGTGCTAGAGGCACTTCGACGTTGTCATTGCCTGGGCGAATGGACCTGCACCCGGGCATGGGCAATATCAATTGGCAGCCTGCCAGTCGAGGGCGTACCACACCCAACAGGCCATCCAGTACAGAGAGGGTCGTACCATGTCGTTGATTGGCGTTTCAATGCTTGAGATGCGGCAGATGATCGAACAGGCCTGCCTGCCTGACCGCTGCGAGGTGAGCTGCCCGGACGGCGAACACCTTACCATTCGCCTGGGCCAGGGACAGAGCCTGGACGACTGCCTGACCGTGACCGGCGTGCCGATCGCCGAGCTCAACAGCTGTCATGACCTGCTGGGCCTGGTGGCAAGGGTCAAGGCGCAGCGCAAGGCCCCGGCCACCGTGCGCAAGGTCAGCGCCTGAGGTCATAGAAGCTCGAGCAGCAGGTTGATGCCACCGTCACCGCATTTGACATGCTCGCGGACCACGCCGCGATAGTTGCGTCCTTCCCAGGCGAAGGCGACGCTGTGGGCTTTCTCGACCTTGCCCGGCAGCGGCGGCTCGATATGCAGGCGCAGTGCCGGGCGGCCTTGCAGGCTGAGGGCCGCCAACTGCACCTGGCACTCGGCGCGCTGGGCCACCCGGCCGAACAGGGTGTCGCGGACGAAGTCCAGTTCCAGAAGGACGCAGGGGGCGCGGCAGGGCATCTTCATGGTGGCTTTCCGGCGAAAGAGGCATACCTCGAACGTTGGAAGCTTAAAAGCGCAAGACGTTCAAATTATTTCAGCCTGTGCCTGTTGCCAGGCGCCTGCCTGTAGGAGCGGCCTTACCGAGGCGTCGGACCGGCCGGAACGGGGCGCGGAGCGGCTCCTGGGTCCAAGCGTTGATGCATCAATTGCCGGGGCTGCTTCGCAGCCCTTTCGCGGCACAAGGCCGCTCCTACAGGCCAGGCATGGACGGCGCGCCGAGAATCTCCAGCACCTTATCGCGCAGTTGATCAATGCTGAACGGCTTGCCGATCAGGTGCATGCCCTCGGGCACGGTGAAACTCTCGGCATAGCCGCTGGCGAACAGCACCGGCAGCAGTGGCCGGGCCTCGCGGGCCTTGGCGGCCAGTTCCTCGCCGCGCAGGTCGGGCAGGCCGACGTCGGTCATCAACAGTGCCAGGGACTGCTCGGGATCCTCGATGATCTTCAGGGCCGCGCCGGCGCTGTCGGCCTCGATAGTGGTGTAGCCCAGTTCGCCGAGCACTTCGACTATCAGCATGCGTACGATGTCGTCGTCTTCGACTACCAGAAGGTGCATTGTGCGGATCCTGTTTCGGTGGATTGTCTCTACTCTGTGCGCAAGGCGGTGGCAGAAGTTCCCAAGCTTAACGGCACCGGCAAATAGATGGAACGATTGCCGCAGACAGGCTTCAAATACTGGCTAAATGCCCTGCCAGATCCGCCAAAGCTGGTTAGACTCGCTGTATTCCCCCGGTCGGTCTGGCGCAGGGCAACCCTTACACGATGTAGACGCCAGTCTGTTCAATGGACTTTTTTCACTCGGGCACTTTCAGATGATTCAAGCAGCCTCGATGGACCAACGCAGCTTTCGCAAACTGCTGAGCCGCAACGTCGGCCTGCCCCTGGGCGTAGGGCTCCTGGGCGCCGTGGCGTTTGTCGCGGTGATCAACTACCTGCTCTCGGCCATGCAGTGGGTCGAGCACACCGACCGGGTGATCGGCAATGCCAACGAGACGATCAAGCTGTCGATCGACATGGAAACCGGCATGCGCGGCTACCTGCTGACTGGCGAGGAGCGTTTCCTCGACCCCTATGAGGTCGCCAAGCCGCGTATTTTCGGCAGCCTGGACAGTTTGAAGGAAATGGTCGCGGACAACCCCCAGCAGGTCGACCGCATTGACCGCATCGCGGCCTTGCAGCGCGAGTGGAATACCTTCGGCAGCGAGATGATCAGCCAGCACCGCAGCCAGGGCGACGTGCAGGCGTCGATCGGCCGTGGCCGCGGCAAGCGCCTGACCGACGAGATCCGCAAGGAGTTCGACACCTTCATCAACACCGAGCAGCAACTGCGTACGACCCGCAACGAGACGGTCAGCACGGTCACCATGACCGCGATCTCGGCCTTTGTGCTGTTCATCGTCGCCCTGAGTGCCTTGCTTGCCTACCTGGGGCGCCGCGACCTGCTGGCGCTATCGGCCAGCTATGTGTCGAACCTGGAGGCCCAGCAGCGCGCCGCCGAGCGCCTGGAGCAACAGGCCTGGCTGCGGGCCGGGCAGACCCAGCTGGCCGAGCAGGTGCTGGGGCAGCTGACCTTGCCCATGCTCGGCGACAATATCCTGCGTTTCTTCGCCGGCTATCTGGGCAGCGTGGTCGGCGCGTTGTACGTGCGCGACGAGCATGGCCAGCTGGTGCGGGTCGCCACCTATGGGCTGGACGCCGAGCAGCAGGGCAGCGAGCCGCGTCTGGGCGATCATGCCGGCCTGTTGGGCGAAGCGGTGATCCAGAGGCGCCTGCTGCGCCTGGACGAACTGCCCGAGGATTACTACCGCCTGAGCTCTGGCCTGGGGCGCGGCCTGCCACGCAGCGGCGTGCTGGTGCCGTCCCAGGACGACGGGCGGGTCAACGGCGTACTGGAGCTGGGCTTCCTGCGCACGCTGCAGGAGCGCGACGTCGAACTGCTGGATCGGATCACCGAGAACCTGGGCATCTCCATCGAGAGCGCACGCTACCGCCAGCGCCTGCAGGAAGTACTGGCCGAGACCCAGCAGCTCAACGAAGAGCTGCAGGTGCAGCAGGAAGAGCTCAAGACCGCCAACGAAGAGCTCGAGGAGCAATCGCGGGTGCTCAAGGAGTCCCAGGCCCACCTGGAGACCCAGCAGGCGGAACTGGAGCAGACCAACGAACAGCTGGCCGAGCGCACCGAGGCCCTGGATCGCAAGAACAGCGAGCTGAACCAGGCCCAGGTCGAACTGCAGGCCCGCGCCGACGACCTGCAGCGTTCGAGCAAGTACAAGTCCGAGTTCCTCGCCAACATGTCCCATGAGCTGCGCACGCCGCTCAACAGCTCGCTGATCCTGGCCAAGCTCTTGTCCGAGAACGCCGAAGGCAACCTCAGCGAGGAGCAGGTCAAGTTCGCCGAGTCGATCTACTCGGCCGGCAACGACCTGCTGAACCTGATCAACGATATCCTCGACATCGCCAAGGTCGAGGCCGGCAAGCTGGAGGTGCGCGCCGAGAGCACGCCGCTGGAGCGCCTGGTCGAAGGGCTGCGGGGCATGTTCCAGCCGCTGGCCCAGGACAAGGGCCTGGCCTTCGAGGTGAAACTCGAGCAGCCGTTGCCGGCGAGCCTGTTCACCGACCGCCAGCGCCTGGAGCAGATCCTCAAGAACCTGCTGTCCAACGCCATCAAGTTCACCGAGCGCGGCCAGGTCAGCCTGGGCATCAGCCACCAGGCCGGCCTGGGCATCGTCTTTGCCGTGCGCGACACCGGTATCGGCATTGCCGCCGACCAGCAGCAGGCGATCTTCGGCGCCTTCCACCAGGTCGACGGCACCAGTAACCGCCGCTACGGCGGCACCGGTCTGGGCCTGTCGATTTCCCGCGACCTGGCGCACCTGCTGGGCGGGCAGATCAATGTTGACAGCAGCCCGGGGCAGGGTAGCGTGTTCAGCCTGATCCTGCCCGAGCACTTCGAGCCGTCGGCGCAGCAGGTAGAGGTGCACAGCCTGCGCCCGGCGGTCGACGAACTGCCGCCGGCGCCGCCGGTACCGGCGCCGGTGCGCACCGAGCGCCCGGCCCCGGCCTTTGCCGACGACCGCGCCCAGGCGCCGTTCGCCAACCGCTGCATCCTGGTGATCGAGGACGAGCCGAACTTCGCCCGCATCCTCTTCGACCTGGCCCACGAGCTGGGCTACAGCTGCCTGGTCGCCCATGCCGCCGACGAAGGCTTCGAGCTGGCCGCCCAGTACCTGCCCGACGCCATCCTGCTGGACATGCGCCTGCCCGACCATTCCGGGCTCACCGTGCTGCAGCGCCTGAAAGAGCAGGCCGGCACCCGGCACATCCCGGTGCACATCATTTCGGTGGAAGATCGCGTCGAGGCGGCCATGCACATGGGCGCGGTGGGCTACGCGGTCAAACCCACCAGCCGCGAGGAGCTCAAGGCGGTGTTCGGCCGCCTGGAGGCCAAGCTCACGCAGAAGCTCAAGCACATCCTGCTGGTGGAGGACGATGACCTGCAGCGCGAGAGCATCGCCCGCCTGATCGGTGACGACGATATCCAGATCACCGCCGTGGCCATGGCCCAGGACGCCCTGGCGCTGCTGCGCGAGAACATCTACGACTGCATGATCATCGACCTCAAGCTGCCCGACATGCTCGGCAACGAGCTGCTCAAGCGCATGACCGCCGAGGACATCCGCAGCTTCCCGCCAGTGATCGTCTACACCGGGCGCAACCTCACCCGCGAGGAAGAGGCCGACCTGCTCAAGTATTCGCGCTCGATCATCATCAAGGGCGCGCGTTCGCCCGAGCGCCTGCTCGACGAAGTCACGCTGTTCCTGCACAAGGTCGAGTCGCAGCTGTCCAACGAACGCCAGCGCATGCTCAAGACCGCGCGCAGCCGCGACAAGGTGTTCGAGGGGCGCAAGGTCCTGCTGGTGGACGACGATGTGCGCAACATCTTTGCCCTGACCAGCGCCCTGGAGCACAAGGGCGCCATCGTCGAGATCGGCCGCAACGGGCGCGAAGCCATCGAGTGCCTGGAGGCCAACGATGACATCGACCTGGTGCTGATGGACGTGATGATGCCGGAGATGGACGGCTACGAGGCCACCCGCCTGATCCGTCAGCAGCCGCGCTGGCGCAAGCTGCCGATCATCGCCGTGACCGCCAAGGCGATGAAAGATGACCAGCAGCGCTGCCTGCAGGCCGGGGCCAACGACTACCTGGCCAAACCGATCGACCTGGACCGCCTGTTCTCGCTGATCCGGGTCTGGCTGCCGCAATTGGAGCGAATCTGAAATCTTGACCAGTGAACGCAACACCGATATCGAGATCCGGCTGCTGATCGAGGCGATCTACCTCAAGTACAGCTACGATTTTCGCGATTACTCCGGCGCCTCGATCAAGCGCCGGATCCTCCACGCCGTGCGCCAGTTCGACTGCCGCACGGTGTCGGCGCTGCAGGAGCGGGTGCTGCACGACCCGGGCATGTTCCTCGAGCTGCTGCAGTACCTGACGATCCCGGTCAGCGAGATGTTCCGCGACCCCGGGCATTTCCTCGCGCTGCGCAACGAAGTGGTGCCGCTGCTGCGCACCTGGCCGTCGCTGAAGCTCTGGATCGCCGGCTGCAGCACCGGCGAGGAGGTATACTCCATGGCCATCCTGCTGCGCGAGGAAGGCCTGCTGGAGCGCACCATCCTCTACGCCACCGACATCAACCCGCATTCGCTGGAGCGCGCCAAGCAGGGCATCTACTCGATGCAGAGCATGCGCGAGTACGAGGAGAACTACCGCAAGGCCGGTGGCCGGCGGGATTTCTCCGAGTACTACACCGCCGCCTACGGTAACGCCATCATGGACTCAAGCCTGCGCGACAACGTGACCTTCGCCGACCACAGCCTGGCCACCGACAGCGTGTTTTCCGAGACCCAGCTGGTGTCGTGCCGCAACGTGCTGATCTACTTCAACAAGGACCTGCAGGACCGCGCCCTGGGCCTGTTCCACGAGTCGCTGTGCCACCGTGGCTTTCTGGTGCTGGGCAGCAAGGAGTCGGTGGACTTCTCGGCCTACAGCGAAGGCTTCGAGCCGCTGGTGCGGCCCGAGCGGATCTACCGCAAGACATGAACGGCGTGCGCGCGATCGTCATCGGCGCCTCGGCGGGCGGCGTCACGGCGCTGTTCAGCGTGCTTGGCGCGCTACCGGCGGACTTCGCCATCCCGGTGTTGTGCCTGCTGCACCTGCCGGACGACCGCCACAGCCAGCTCGCCGAGGTGCTGCAGCGGCGCCTGCGCCGGCCGGTGCGCGAAGCCTTCGACAAGGCGCGGATCGAGCCTGGGCTGATCTACGTGGCGGGGCCGGGCTATCACTTGTCGGTCGAGCGCGACCTCAGCTTCTCGCTCAGCCAGGAAGCGCCGGTGCATTTCTCGCGCCCGGCAATCGATTTTCTCTTCGAGTCGGCCGCCGATGCCTATGGCCCGGGCCTGCTCGGCGTGCTGCTCACCGGCGCCAACGAAGACGGCGCCCGGGGGCTGTTGCGCATCAGACAAAGCGGTGGCCGGACGGTTGTCCAGGACCCCCGCGACGCACAGGTGGCGTTGATGCCGGAGGCCGCCCTGGCCCTGCACGACCCTGACCATATTCTTTCCCTTGGCGGTATCGGGCAGTTGCTCGCTACCCTGGAACCCAGCGCATGCTAAGCCACATTACCGCGAAACTGCTGATCGTCGACGACCTGCCGGAAAACCTGCTGGCCCTCGACGCCCTGATCCAGGGCGAGGACCGCGAGGTGCACCAGGCGCAGTCCGCCGAGCAGGCGTTGTCGCTGCTGCTCGAGCACGAGTTCGCCCTGGCCATTCTCGATGTACAGATGCCGGGCATGAACGGCTTCGAGCTGGCCGAGCTGATGCGCGGCACGGAAAAGACCCGCAGCATCCCCATCGTCTTTGTCAGCGCCGCCGGGCGCGAGATGAACTACGCCTTCAAGGGCTACGAGAGCGGCGCCGTGGACTTCCTGCACAAGCCGCTGGAAACCCTGGCGGTGAAGAGCAAGGTGTCGGTGTTCGTCGATCTGTTCCGCCAGCGCAAGGCCCTCGACCGACAGTTGCAGGCCCTGGAGCAGAGCCGCCAGGAGCAAGAGCTGCTGCTGGCCCAGTTGCAGGTGGCGCGGGGCGAGCTGGAGCACGCGGTGCGCATGCGTGACGACTTCATGTCGATTGTCTCCCATGAGGTGCGCACGCCGCTCAACGGGCTGATCCTGGAAACCCAGCTGCGCCGCCTGCACCTGTCCCGCGGCAACCTGGCGGCGTTCAGCGAGGACAAGCTCAAGGCCATGGTCGAGCGCGACGAGCGCCAGATCAACAGCCTGATCCGCCTGGTCGAGGACATGCTCGATGTATCGCGGATCCGTACCGGCAAGCTGTCGATCCGCCCGCGGACCTTCGACCTTGGGCAACTGGTGCGGGGCCTGGTGGAGAACTTCGCCACCCAGGCCGGCGCCGTGGACACGCCGCTCGAACTGCAGCGCTGCGACCCCTTGCAGGGCGACTGGGACGAGTTCCGCATTGAACAAGTGGTGGCCAACCTGTTGTCCAATGCCTTGCGCTATGGTGAGCGCAAACCGGTCCAGGTGCGGGTGTTCGAAGCGGGCGAGATGGCCTGCGTGCAGGTGCAGGACCATGGCATCGGTATCGATGCGCAGCACCTGCAGCGGATCTTCCAGCAATTCGAGCGCGTCGCCGCGCAGCAGGCCACGGGCGGGCTGGGCCTGGGCCTGTACATCTCCGAGCAGATCGTCCTGGCCCATGGCGGGCGGATCCAGGTCGACAGCCAGGCCGGCATCGGCTCGACCTTCACCGTGTATCTGCCGCTGTCGGCACAGTCGCAACATTGTGACCCGGCCCGCGCAACCTCTGCGTAGTGCTGGGGTCTGATGGCCAACCTGTTGAATGCGAAGGCGTTGTCATGAGTGAAGATGCACAAGACGTGGTACTGGTGGTCGAGGATGAACCGGCGATCCGCATGATCCTGCGCGATTACCTGGCCGGCGAGGGCTACCACGTGCTGGTGGCCGAGGACGGCGAGGAGGCGTTCGCGATCCTGGCGAGCAAGCCGCACCTGGACCTGATGGTCACCGATTTCCGCCTGCCAGGCGGGATTTCCGGGGTGGAAATCGCCGAGCCTGCTGTGAAGCTGCGCCCGGACCTGAAGGTGATCTTCATCAGTGGCTACCCGGCCGAGATCGTCGAGTCGGGCAGCCCGATCGCGCGCAAGGCGCCGATCCTGGCCAAGCCGTTCGACCTCGACACGCTCCACCAGCAGATCCAGGCGTTGTTGCGCTAGGCGCATGTGAACCGCCCCGTTTTTCACGACCGTGGTGATTTTACCGCCGTTCGCGTGCTCTCAATGTGCTCACTGTCTCGCCACCGACGCCCCAGTTGTCGGTGGGCACTTCCTCGATCACCACGAAAGTGCTCGCCGGCGGCTTGTTCAGGACCTTTTCCAGCAGGCGGGTGGTGCCTTCGATCAGTTGACGCTTGTGTTCGGCCGTGACGCCTTCATCGGTCACGCGGATATGGACATAAGGCATGTGCGTCGCTCCAGGTTCAGTGCCAGGTGCCGGCGGTGCTGCCACCGTCGACGGGGAGGATGACGCCGCTGACGAAACGGGCATCGGTCAGGTACAGCACGGCGTCCACCACATCCTCGGGCTTGCCGGTGCGACCGCTTGGCGACAGCGCGCCGAGCCCTTCGGCATGGCCGCTGTGCAGCGGCGTGTCGATGATGCCTGGGGCCACGGCGTTGACCTGCACGCCGCTTGCTGCCAGCTCCAGGGCCAGGCCCTTGACCGCCTGGTTCAGCCCGCCCTTGACCAGCACCGGCAGCAGCGCCGGGACGCGGGTGTCCGGTTGCAGGGCCACCGAGGCGGTGATGGCGACGATATGACCGTGGCCCTGGGCCTTCATGACCCGGGCTGCTGCCTGGGCGGGGTAGAAGAAACCTTTGAGGTTGGTGCCGACCAGCGCATCGACGTCGGCCTCGGTGTAGTCGGTCACGGGCTTTGGAATGAAGATGCCGGCGTTGTTGACCAGGATATCAACCCGGCCAAATGCTTCCTGGGCGGCGGCGAATAGCCGCTCGGCGGTGGCTTTTTCGGCGATGTCGCCCGCCACGCCGATAAAGGCGGCCGGATTTCCCAGGCGCGCTGCGGCTTCGTCCAGGCGAGCCTGGGTGCGGGCGTTGCCGACCACGTTATCGCCACGCTTGAGGTAGGCCTGGGCCAGGGCGAAGCCCAGGCCGCTGGAGGCGCCGGTGATGATGACGGTTCTTGCGTTGCTCATGGGAAACTCTCCGGTGATGCGAGCCGTTGCTCGGGTGTGGAGCCACTTTAAGTTGCAATCTCGGCTTGAAAAATGAGGCGCAGGGCATTTCAATCGATACATCATGTAATTAATAGAGCCCGCCATGACCCGCCATTTCGATGACCTGCAACTGGGCAGCCTGGAGTTGTTCTGCCTTGCCGCCGATGCCGGCAGCTTTACCGAGGCGGCCACCCTGGCAGGGGTCACCCCCGCGGCGGTGAGCCGCTCGGTGGCGCGCCTGGAGGAGCGTCTGGGCGTGCGCCTGTTCGTGCGCACCACCCGGCAGATGCGCCTGAGCGAGGCCGGCCAGGCCTATTACCTGCACTGCCGCCAGGCACTGGGGCAGTTGGTCGAGGCCGAGCGCCAAGTCACCGGTGGCCAGCTCGAGCCCGCTGGCCGCCTGCGCATCAGCGCACCTACGCCCTATGCCCATCACCGCCTGTTGCCACTGCTGCCGCGTTTTCGCCAGCGCTATCCAGGGGTACAGGTGGATGTGCATGTCAGCAACCGCAACGTCGATTTCGCCGAGGAGCACTTCGACCTGGCGATCCGTGGCCGCGCGCCCGCCGATTCGCGGTTGGTGGCCCGGCGCCTGGAGGACGCCGAGCTGGTGGTGGTCGCCACCCCCGGCTACCTGGCCCGGGCTGGTACGCCACAGGCCCTGGAGGACCTGGCCGGGCATGAGTGCATCCAGTTCGAGCTGCCCAGCAGCGGCAGGCGTCCGCCCTGGAGCTTTTGCCGTGACGGGCTGCTGGTCGAGCTCGAGACCCAGGGTGCGCTGACTTGCCTGGGCGATTTCCTCGCCACCACGACCCTGGTGCGCCATGGGGGCGGCCTGATGCAGGCGTACCGCTTCACCGTGCAGGAGGCGCTGGACAGCGGCGAGCTGGTGGAAGTGCTGGCCGAACATGGCGGGACGTCGCGGCCGTTCATGCTGGTGTATCCGCAGGCCCGGCACATGCCGTTGAAGGTGCGGGTGTTCATCGACTTCCTGGTCGGCGAGGTTGCACGACCGTTGGGCTGAAGTCCCGTCGGGCAGGCACTGGCGGACTAAGCTCTGAGCTGCGTCGATTTCCCAGGAGAACACGCCATGAAATCCATGACACTGCTAGCGATCACCTGTGTACTGAGTTTCGCCGCCTACGCCGAGGATGGTCCGGCGACCAATTGCGATGCCAAGATCAATGATCTGGAGAGCATCAGCAAGACCGATGGCCAGGCCTTGCACGGCGGCATGGCCCATGACTATCACGAGCTGCTCAAGCAGGCCAAGGACGCACGGGACAAAGGCGACATGGCCAAGTGCCAAGCCTCGGCCGACCGCGCCAAGACCATCTACAACAAGGCGCGGGGCAAGTAACGGTCTATGATTGCGCGGCCAGCTCCCACAGGTGCTACTCCAACCTGTAGGAGCGGCCTTGCCGGGGCGCCGGACCGGCCGGAAAGGGCCGCAAAGCGGCCCCGGCGATCTTTGCAAGAACGCTGAAATCCTGGGGCTGCTTCGCAGCCCTTTCGCGGCACAAGGCCGCTCCTACAGAGATCGCGGCAGCTGAAAAAACTCAGCAAGACAGTTTCTCCCACAGGTAATGCGGTTGGGCCCTCAGGCGCTCTGGTGTAAGCTCTGCGGACCTTTCCACGAGACCGCCGCATGAACTTGCCCAGCCCGCGCCTCGACAGCCTGCTCACCGGCTGCGCCCGGCCGTTCACCCGCCCGGGTTCGCACAGTGCCATCGACAAGCAGCCTCGCCAAGGGCCTCTGGCAGTGACCTTCATCGGTATCGCCGGCGATGAACAGGGCGATCTGCGCGTACACGGTGGTGTCGAGAAAGCCATCCACCATTACCCCCGCGATCACTATCCCGACTGGACTGCCGAACTGGGCGAGCATCCCTTGCTGGACCGGCCCGGCGCCTTCGGCGAAAACTTCAGCAGCACCGGCTGGCGCGAGGGCGATGTCTGCCTGGGCGACCGGGTCCGCGTCGGCACGGCGTTACTGGAAATCTCCCAGGGGCGCATGCCGTGCTGGAAGCTCAACGACCGCTTCGACGTGGCGCAGATGGCGTTGCGGGTGCAACAGAGCGGGCGAACCGGTTGGTACTACCGGGTGCTGGAGGAGGGCGTGATCGAGGCCGGCGATGCCCTGCAACTGGTCGAGCGCCCGCACGGTGAATGGTCGGTGGCGCGGCTTTCGGCGGTGCTGTTCGACAAGCGGCTGGAGCCCGACCTGTTGCGCGAGTGCCTGGCGCTGCCGCTGGTGCCGAACTGGCGCCGGACCCTGGAGAAGCGCCTGGAGCAACATCAGGTCGAAGACTGGACCTCGCGCCTGCAGGGCCGCAGCGAAGGCTGAGCGGCGTCACGCATAACGTTATCAATACAAGGAAAGCCCCATGGCCTTCGAACTGGATGATCGGCTGGTCATCGGTGTCGCCTCCAGTGCGGTGTTTGACCTCAGTGAATCGGACGCGGTGTTCCGTCGAGAGGGCGAGGCACAGTACCGCAAATACCAGGAGCAGCACCTGGACGTGCCGTTGGGAAAAGGCATTGCCTATCCCTTCATCAAGCGCCTGCTGGCCCTCAACGACCTGCGCGGCGATCCCGAGGACCCGCTGGTGGAGGTGGTGCTGTTGTCGCAGAACGACCCGGACACCGGCATGCGGGTGATGAAGACCATCGGCCATTACGGCCTGAACATGACCCGGGCGATCTTCACCCAGGGCCGCTCGCCGTACGAGTACATCCCGGCGCTGAACATCGCCCTGTTCCTCTCCGCTGACAAGCAGCACGTCGATGCCGCGATCAAGGCCGGTTATCCGGCAGGGCAGGTGCTGGATTCGAAGTTCGATGACGACGAAAGCGACGACAACCTGCGCATCGCCTTTGACTTCGACGGCGTGCTGGCCGGGGACGAGTCGGAGGCGGTGATGCAGTCAGGCGGGCTGGACAGCTTTCACGCCCATGAGGTGATCAACGTCACCCAGCCGCACAACCCTGGCCCGCTCAAGGAGTTCTTCGTGCGCATCGCCCGCATCCAGGCGGCCGAGGAACAGCACAAGCTGACCCATCCGGGCTACGAGAACCGCCTGCGGGTATCGATTGTCACGGCGCGCAACGCGCCCTCCCATGAACGAGCGCTCAACACCCTGAAAAGCTGGGGGGTGATGGCCAACGATGCGTTCTTCCTCGGCGGTATCGAGAAGCGACGGGTGCTTCAGGTGCTCAAGCCGCACATCTTCTTCGACGACCAGTCGGGGCACTTGAAGAGCACCAGCACCGTGGCGCCGTCAGTGCACATCCCGTTCGGGGTTACCAACCGGGCGCGTTGAGCAGGCAGGGGCCGCATGGGCGGCCCCGGGTTTCTTGCGCTCAGTGATCCGCCAAGCCGTCATCCTGCGACAGTAGCGCCCGGGCCAGTTCCTCGTCACTGGCCTGCAGCCCGGGATTGGCCTGGCGTACATGGGCCAGCGCCGACTCCAGGTAAGCCCCGCGAATGGCACCACCACTGGCGACGAAGGCCGACAGTTCGTCACGGGCCGGAATGATCCGTTTGTCGTCCTTGAAGGTCGAGTACAGCGATGCGGAGATCCCCGCCGAGGTGGCGACATCCCCGGCATCGACGCGGGCCAGGGCGGCACTGGCGGGGAGCAGGAGCAGCAGTGAGGGAACGAGCAGTAAATGGCGCATGGCGAGTCCTCCGGAAAGGTAATGCCCAAGGGAGTTACTGCATGATGTTAAGAGCGTGAAGGGGCGCAGGGAGTTCCACAGGCGGTCGAATGGCGCACTCGCTAATGGCATGCGGCCATTGTATTGTTCAGGCACCTTCTCGGTAGATCGGTTCAAGGAAGATTCATGAAGTTCAAGTTTGCGCTGTTGGCCACTTTGATTTTTGTTTCACCGCTGGCCCTGGCCGACACATGCCAGCCCAATAACATTGGCGGTCAGAATTGCCGTTACAGTGACGGCACCACCTCCAGAAGCCGGCCCAATAACATTGGCGGTGAGGATGTCACCTACAGCGATGGCCGCAGCTCCAGGAGCAGGCCCAATAACATTGGCGGCCAGGACACCACCTACAGCGACGGCCTTAGTTCCAGGAGCAGGCCCAATAACATTGGCGGCCAAAACACCACCTACAATAATGGCCTTAGTTCCAGAAGCCGGCCCAATAACATTGGCGGCCAGGACACCACCTACAACGATGGCCGCAGTTCCAGGAGCAGGCCCAACGCCCTCGGCGGCCAGGACACCACCTTCCGCGGGGGCAGCCGCTCAAGCAGCCGATCCAAAAATTCTGGTGGTTAGGAAATCTGTCACTACGATTCGAAGGGCAAGTGCTGGTGATGACTCGCTAGCGATACTCAATCAACGGAACCGAATGCCCATGGCCGAATACACGCTCCACTGCTTTGCCGAATCCGGCAACGCCTACAAGGTCGCATTGATGCTGGAACTCACCGGCCAGGACTGGGCGCCGGAGTTCGTCGATTTCTTCCACGGCCAGACCCGTGGCCAGGACTGGCGTGATGCGGTCAATGAACAGGGCGAGGTGCCCGTGCTGGAGCACGCCGGGGAGAAGCTCACCCAGTCGGCGCTGATCCTCGACTACCTGGCCGAGCGCACCGGCCGCTTCGGCCCGCGTGACGATCATGAGAAGCGCGAGATCTGGCGCTGGATGCTGTTCGACAACCACAAGTTCACCAGCTACTACGCGGCCTTGCGTTTCATCTATTGCCTGAAGAGCATGGGCGAGTCGGATGTCACCCGCTTCTTGCGCGAGCGGGCCAAGGCGGCCTACCAGATCGTCGATGCGCACCTGGCAAACACGCCGTTCATGGTGGGTGGGCGGCTGACCATTGCCGACCTGTCCCTGGCGGGATATGTGTACATGCCTGAAGACACGGGGTTGGCGCTGGAGGAGTTCCGCCATATCGAAGCCTGGAAGGCGCGTATCCAGGCAATTCCGGGCTGGAAGCACCCCTACGACCTGATGCCGCGAGCGGCCGGCTGAGACAGCCCGGCACGTTCAGCACCTGGCGTGACGACGTACCGCAGCACGGATCGCGACAGCGCACGTGGCGTTCGGCCATTTCTCGTGCACACTGTGTAAGGCCACGTTGTCAGTGGCGTAATCCATAGTACGAGGAACGCAATGAACGGACGTTGTCTGGGCGTGTCTGTGATGTTGTCGTTCGCCCTGGCGATGGTGCCCAAGATCAGCGTCGCCGCTGACGCCTGCCAGCACCTCACCGCCACCGGCAATCCGGAGTATCCCCCTTACCTCTGGCGGGACCCGCAGGACCCCGAGCGCCTGATCGGCGCCAATGCCGACCTGCTCAAGCAGGTGGCCAAGGAGCTCGGTCTGGTGGTGGACGTGGTGTATGTCGGGCCCTGGTCGAGGGCCCAGGAAGAGGTGAGCAGCGGGCGCGTCGACATGCTTGCCGGGTATTTCCACACCCAGGCGCGGGAACTGCTGGTGGATTTCGTCAATCCGCCATTCCTGTTCAACTCCAGTGTGGTCTGGGTGCGCAAGGGCGAGGGCTTCGCCTACAGCGACTGGTCCGACCTCAAGGGCCGGCGCGGCGGGACGCTGGTCAACAACAGCCACGGCCAGGCCTTCGACGACTACGCAAGGGCGCAACTCAACCTCGAGGCCGTGCCCAGTGTCACTCAGGCCTTCCAGAAGCTGCTGCTCAAGCGCAGCGACTATGTGATCTTCGAGCACTATCCCGGGCTGGCCCTGGCTCGCACGCTGGGCAAGGAGCAGGCGCTTGAGGTGCTCGAACCGCCAGTCTCCAGCGAAGGGTTGTACCTGGCGTTGTCGCACAAGTCCGGCTGCAACAAGCCGGCGCTGCGCGAGCAGTTGGCGCGCAAGATGAAGGCGCTGGTTGCAGGCCCGTTGCCCGAGCAACTGGTGGCAGAAAACCTGCAACGCTGGCAACGCCAGCAGACCGGCCAATAGGTTTTGCGTCATTTGCGCGAGTGCCGTCCAGTGCCTTTGATCTAAGGCGCGCCAGCCTATGGCCTATGCTGTTGCGGCGAATCACATCCCTGTTTCCCTAGCGAAGGTGTTCATCCATGAGCAAGCCAACGGTCGTATTGGTACACGGTTTCTGGGGCGGTGCCGCCCATTGGGGCAAGGTGATCGTCGAGCTGGCGCGCAAGGGCATCACGCAAGTCCGCGCCGTGGAGCTGCCGCTGACCTCACTGGCGGATGACGCCGAGCGCACGCGCAAGATGGTGGCGCAGGTGGACGGGCCGGTGCTGCTGGTCGGCCACTCCTATGGCGGAGCGGTGATTACCCAGGCGGGCAACCAGGCCAATGTAACGGGGCTGGTCTACATTGCGGCCTTCGCACCCGATGCGGGTGAAAGCCCGGGCGGATTGACCCAGCAGCATCCACCGCTGGCGGCAGCGAACCTGGCGCCGGACAGCGACGGCTACCTGTGGATCAAACCCGACAAATTCCACGAGAGTTTCTGCCAGGACCTGTCGGCGGATGAGGCGCTGGTCATGGCAGTGACGCAGAAGGCGCCGCTGGCGAGCACCTTTGGCGACACCATCGTTGATCCGGCGTGGAAGCACAAACCGTCGTGGTACCAGGTCTCCAGCCAGGATCACATGATCGCGCCGGCCAACCAGCAGATGATGTCGGCGCGGTTGAAGGCGCGCAAGGTCATCACCCTGGATGCCAGTCATGCATCGCTGGCCTCGCGGGCCAAGGAAGTCGCCGCGCTGATCGAGGAGGCGCTGGGCTAGCTCAGCCCTTGCACTTGGCCACGACGACCTGGCAGGTGTGCGGCGTGCCGCCCGACCTGCCGGCGTAGCGCACGCAGCTGGCCAGCGACTTCTTGCTGGCCATGGCGAGGGTAGGGCCGAAGGCCAGGCCACCCTCGCCGCTGCTGGGCAGGGCCTTGGCATAGCAAGCGGAGCCTTGTGCTGCGTAGCGGGTGGTGGTGTGTTTGCTAGAACAGCCGGCAGTCAGCGACAGTGCGAGGGCAAGCAGGGCGAGCAGCACTGCCTGCCTGGGGCGGGTGGCCATGGCGAGCTCCTGGGGCGGCGTGGTTTCAGGGTGTTGGCCTGTTCAGATTAGCTGGAGTCGCTTCGCCTGGCTTGGGTTTCGTCATGACGCTATCGCGGGGCAAGCCCGCTCCCACGCCATCTTCCAGGTCATTCAGGCATGTTTCACAGCGTGGGAGCGGGCTTGCCCCGCGATGAGGTCCGAGACGACCAATGGCAATATGCCTTCAATTACTGGGCAATGCGCTCTAGCCCAGTCCCTGCGGCGCCTCCGGTCAATCATTGGATCCACTCAGACCCGCGAAAACCCCGTGCGTTTCGCCAAAGCTTGAGTACAATTATCGGCTTTTCCCGGGCCGTCCTTCGGCCTGTTCCTGGAAGTGCGAATGCTGATCGGTAGTTACTCCTCCTCGCTGGTGTTGATTTCGCTGTGCGTGGCCATCCTTGCCTCCTATACGGCCCTGGACCTTACCGGGCGCATCGCCACGGCCAAGGGGCGGGCGGTGTACCTGTGGATGGGTGGCGGGGCGTTCGCCATGGGCATCGGCATCTGGTCGATGCATTTCATCGGCATGCTGGCGTTCAGCCTGCCGATCGAGCTGGGCTATGACACCGCCCTGACGGCCTTGTCGCTGCTGATCGCGGTGGCCTCCTCGGGCTTTGCCCTGTGGCTGGTGAGCCAGCCGAAGCTGCCGTGGTTGCAGCTGGCGTTCGGCGCCTTGATCATGGGCACCGGCATCGCCTGCATGCACTACATGGGCATGGCCGCGCTGCGCATGCAGCCGGGTATCGACTACGACCCGACGCTGTTCGGCGCGTCGCTGGCCATCGCGGTGGGGGCGTCGGCGGCGGCGCTGTGGATTGCCTTCCGCCTGCGCCAGCACACGCCCTATGTGCGCCAGATCCGCGGCGTCGCGGCAGTGGTGATGGGCATCGCCATCGTCGGCATGCACTACACCGGCATGGCCGCGGCCAACTTCCCGGCGGGCAGCTTCTGTGGCGCGTTGGCCACGGGCCTGGCCGGCGACGGCCTGGACTACCTGGTATTGATCACCACCCTGGCGGTGCTGGCGGTGGCCCTGCTCACCTCGGTGCTGGACGCCCGCCTGGAAGCGCGCACGGCGGAGCTGGCACGCTCGCTGACCCTGGCCAACCAGGAGCTGACCCAACTGGCCCTGCACGACACCCTGACCGGGTTGCCCAACCGCACGCTGCTGGCCGACCGTATCGACCAGGCCATGGGCCGGGTGGCGGAGCAGGGCGGCTGCTTCGCCCTGATGTTCATCGACCTGGACGGTTTCAAACCGGTCAACGACGCCTTCGGCCACCATGTCGGCGACCTGCTGCTCAAGGCCGTGGCGGCGCGCCTGCGCGGCCATCTGCACAGCCAGGACACCCTGGCGCGGATCGGCGGCGACGAGTTCGTGCTGCTGGTGGAGCTGGAAGAGCCGGACGACGCCATGAACGTCGCAGTCAAGCAGGTCAACCTGATGGCCAGGCCGTTCCGCGTGGCCGAGCACGACCTGCAACTGTCGGCAAGCCTGGGCATCGTGTTGTACCCGGGCAACGGCCTGGACCAGCACGAGCTGCTGCGCAACGCCGACGCGGCCATGTACCACGCCAAGAGCGCCGGCAAGAACGGCTACAGCTTCTTCGACGCCTCGATGAACAGCAACGCGCGCCAGCAACTGCAATTGCTGCAGGATCTGCGCACGGCCCTGGAGCACCAGCAGTTCCGCCTGCACTACCAGCCCAAGTTCGACGCCGTGCAGCGCCAGCCCATCGGCGCCGAGGCCCTGCTGCGCTGGGAGCACCCGCTACATGGCCTGATGCTGCCGGACCGTTTCATCGGCCTGGCCGAGAAGACCGGGTTGATCATTCCGATCGGCGAGTGGGTACTGGGCGAAGCCTGTCGGCAGATGCGCCAGTGGCTGGATGAGGGCAACGACGACTGGCGTATCGCGGTCAACCTGTCGGCCATTCAGTTCTGCCATGCCGGACTGGTCGACAACGTGGCCCAGGCGTTGAGTGATAATGGCCTGCCGGCCAACCGCCTGACCCTGGAAATCACCGAAACCACCGCCATGCGCGATGCCGACGCCAGCCTGCATGTGCTGCAGCGCCTGTCGGACATGGGCGTGGATTTGTCCATCGACGATTTCGGCACCGGCTACTCCAGCCTGATGTACCTCAAGCGCCTGCCGGCCAACGAGCTGAAGATCGACCGCGGCTTCGTGCGTGACCTGGAGCAGGACAGCGACGATGCGGCGATCGTCTCGGCCATCGTCGCCCTGGGCCAGGCACTGGGCTTGCGGATTGTCGCCGAAGGCGTGGAGACCGACCGCCAACAGGACTTCCTGACCCGCCTGGGTTGCGACTCGCTGCAGGGCTACCTGCTTGGCCAGCCGGTGCCGCCCGAGCAGTTCATGAAGGGGTTGCAGGCGTTGAAAGCGCGTCAGGAACAGGCAATTTAGACAGCGCTGCGCATGGGGCCGGCCAGCAGGTCGAAGGTTTCCATCTCGGCCTCCACCGCCTCGATGATCCGCTCGACATCGGCGGCGGGCATGATGGTGGCGCAGGGAATGCCGGCGATCGCCAGAAGGGTTTCGCCAGTGGCTCGGTCGAACAGCCGGGCGACCATGCTGCGCGGGGCATCCATGCTGGCCTCGAAACCCAGCGGATGGAAATGCCAGCGCATCACCTGGCAGGCGTTGGGGAACGTCATCTTGTTCATGCCAGCCTCCTTGTTCGTATCCTGAACGCGGTGATTGCGTAGCGGTAATACTGTGGCCGTCCTGGCCGTCGGGACTCTAACCATAGCACCTGCCATGGCAGTGTTCGCCGGAAAATATGGCAGATGTACTAATGCATGACGGCGGTCACAGTCCTGTCACGATGAACGGTGGGTGCTCGTTGGCTGGGCAAACGTTTTCCCCGTGGGTGGACGGCTGGCAGCGAGGGTTGCTCTGCTATGTTTATCTGCAGCGCTTTTCGGACCAACGGTGCCGGCCGGCAGACAGGGAGACAGTCATGCGTTATTCCACGCTCACCCAACGTATTGCCGGCCATGCAGTCGCCGCCTGGGACATTCACTACCAGGCCCTGGAGCAGCGCCGACAGGGGCGCGAGATTATGCTGCTGTCGGTGGGCGACCCCGATTTCGACACTCCGGCCCCGGTGGTCGAGGCCGCCGTGGCCAGCCTGCGCCGCGGCGACACCCATTACAGCGATGTGCGCGGCAGCCTCGCCCTGCGTGAGGCGGTGGTGCGCCATAGCCAACTGCCCCTCGATCCGGTGCAGGTGGTGGTGACCGCAGGGGCACAGTGCGGTCTGTTTGCGACCTTCCAGTGCCTGTTCGAACCCGGCGACGAGGTGATCGTCGCCGAACCCATGTACGTGACCTATCATGGCGTGTTCGGTGCCTGCGGTGCACGGGCCGTGCAGGTCGCGGTGCGGCCGGAACAGGGGTTTCGCCTGGATCCTGCGGCGGTGGCCAGGGCGATCACCCCGCGCACCCGGGGCCTGCTGCTCAACAGTCCGCACAATCCGACGGGCGCGGTGATCGACCAGGCCGACCTGGAGCGCCTGGCGCAGTTATGCCGGGAGCATGATCTGTGGTTGGTCTGCGACGATGTCTACCAGTCATTGCTGTACGACGGTGAGGCGCCCAGTCCGTTGAGCCTCCCGGGCATGGCCGAGCGCTGCGTGTCGATCGGCAGCCTGTCCAAGTCCCATGCCATGAGTGGCTGGCGGGTCGGCTGGGTGATCGGGCCGCCGCTGTTCGCCAGGCACCTCGGTACCCTGGTCATGAGCATGCTGTTCGGCCTGCCGGAGTTCGTCATGCATGCTGCCTGCGTGGCCCTGGATCAGGCAGGGGATGACGTGCGGCGGATGCGCGAGATCTACCGGCAGCGGCGTGACCGGGTATGCGCGGTGCTGGAGGGCTGTCCTGGCATTCATGCCCATCGGCCGGCCGGTGGCATGTTCGTGATGCTCGATATCCGCGGCAGCGGGCTCGGCGCCCAGGCGTTCGCCCAGCGCCTGCTGGACGAGGAGGGCGTGGCGTTGCTGCCGGGGGATGGTTTCGGACCGAGTGCCGCGGGGCACCTGCGCCTGGGGCTGGTGCTGGAAGCCGATGTGCTGGAGCAGGTGTGCCGGCGTATCGCTGCCTGCGCGCTGCGGGTGCTAGCCGAGCAGTCCGGCGGCGATGTTGATGGTGAAGCCGAGGATCGCCGTGTTGAACACGAAACCTACCAGTGAGTGGGCCAGCACCACCCGGCGCATGGCCCGGCCGGCGACGCCGATGTCCGAGGTCTGCACGGCGACATTGATGGTGAACGAGAAGTAGTGGAAGTCCCAGTAGTCCGGGTTGCGCTCGCCGTCGGCAAAGCGCAGGGGCGGTTCATGGCGGTCGCCGGTGTAGAACAGCCGGGCGTAGTGCAGGCTGAAGATGCAGCCGATCAGCAGCCATGAGCCGGCCACGGTCAGCCCGGTGTACAGGTAGTGCAGGGCCAGGGCGCCGCCGTCCAGGCCGCGGCTGGACACCAGTTGCAGGGTGACGGCGGCCAGGCTGGCGATGGCCGAGACGCAGACGGTGATCAGCACCAGGCCGGCGTTTTCATCTTCGATACGGGCGACCTTGCGCACCCGCTCGGCATTGGCCCGCAGGCTCAGCCACAGGACCATGGCCAGGTACAACCAGACGCCGAGGTTCCAGCCGACGAGGATATGCTGCACGGTGTCGCCGGCGGGGATCAGCCAGCCGCCGAGCAGGCCGGCCAGGGTGGCGATACTGAGACGGGGGTGGGTGCGGGTGAGGTGGTGGAAGGCCATGCGGTCCCTTGGCGGATGGGCGTGGGTTGAACTGTAGACCAGATGCGCCCCTATCGCGGGGCAAGCCTGCGCGTTTTCAACCCAGGGCCTTTCAAGGTGTTCGACGTGAGAGTTGCAGCGCCTATGAGATCGAGCGCCGCGCGGGCGGCGCTCGGTCTCACCGCCGCTGCAAGGGTTGCGGCGGGCACCCTGGTGGCCCGAATGTCGTTCAGCCCGGCATGCCATCCACTCGCGCTCGCAGCAGGATCGGCAGGTAGTGCCAAAGGAACAGCAGCAGCGCGGCGCTGCCGAACAGCACCGACAACCCGAGCCCCAGCGGTGTGAACGGCACCACCACGACCCGGGCCAGCGCCGCCAGCTGGATCAGTGCGAACGCCCAACCGATGCTGCGCGGCACCGCCAGCGGCCGTCCGGTATGCCCCAGGCTGACCCGGGCCATCATCGCCACGATCAGTCCGGTCATGGCGCCGACCGTCAGGGCATGGGCGGCCAGGCTCGGATTGATCGACAACCCCGCATGCCACAGCGCCAGGCCCAGGCAAGCCGGGATCAGCCATGCGTAGGCCAGGTGCAGTGACCACAGCAGCGGCACCCGCCACAGGCCACGGTCATGCCACAGCGCCAGGCGCACGCCGTGCAGGGCTGCCAGGGCGGCGAACAGCGCGGCCATCAGTGGCTGCGGCGCATCGTTGAAGCCCAGTACGTAGGTGAGTGGCAGCGCCACGCTGCCCAGCAGGCAGGTACGGTCCAGCCAGGGGCGGGCCGGCGCCGGGCTCATGTTGCCCAGGCCGCGACGGGTGAAGAACGGGATCACCCGGCCGCCGATCACGCTCATCATCGCCGCCACCAGCCACAGCCCGGCCAGCACGCCGCGCCGTTGCCACACCTCGTTGCCCTGCAGCTCCCCGGCCAGGGTCAGCCACTGGCAGGCGGCGATCAGCAGCACCAGGACCACGATGGGGTAGTTGTTGCGCAGCCGTCGCTGGATGATCGGTCGTGCCAGGGCCAGCGCCACCAGGGGCAGGAAGGCGCCCTCGATCAGGACCAGCAGCCAGGCCGGCAAGGGCAGGAACCAACTGACCCGGCCCAGCAGCCAGAGCATGAACAGGCCCTGCAGCGGTCGGCCGCTCAGGCCCGGGATGCCGCTCCAGTTCTGTACGGCCGTGAGCAGGAAGCCGGCGACGATGGCCACCGCGAAGCCGAACAGCATCTCATGGCGGTGCCAGGCGAGCATGCCGCCCGCCGGGTTGAGTTCGAACGCGCCGGCCAGCACGCCGGCCCACAGCAGCAGGGCGAGCAGGGCGAACAGGCTGCCGCCGAGGAAGAACGGACGAAAACCCAGGGCCCAGAGGGCCCGGCGTGGGCGAGCGGTGATCGGCTGGACGAGCATGGCGAGGACCTTGGTTCGATCGGAGCGGTTGAATGGGGTACCATCACGAAGCATGCCAGCGTTCAAAGGCCTTGAATATCAAGGTGATGGCACTGCGCGAAGTCATTATGACTCTTTTTGTTTGTAGTCTTTTTGACCTTGATCAGGGTTGAAATGACTCGCTTTGCGCCGTCTTGCGCCCGCCGCGCATTCGGCTTTGCTACAGGATCCCCGCTGTGACCGATCTCCTGCGCAATCCGCTGCTGCAGTACCTTGCCCGCCTGGCCCCGTCCAGCCAGCTGACCATGCGCTACATCCTGCAGGATGCCGCCGACCGCCTGGGCTTCGCCGATGTCGATATCGCCGAGGTGCCCTGGCACCGACTCGAACCCGGCCATGTGATTGCCCTGGTCGCGGCGTTGCGCGCCGATGGCTATGCGCCCAATACCTCGTCGCTGTACGTCAATGCGGTGCGCGGGGTGATGAACGAGGCCTGGCGCCAGGGGCTGATCGACCATGAGCAGTTGCTGATGATCCGCGAGGTCAAGCCGGCCGGCGGCAGCCGCCTGCCGCCGGGGCGCAATCTGCGACGCAACCTGATCCGTGAGCTGATGGACGTGTGCGCCGCCGACCCGCGCCCCCAGGGCGTGCGCGACGCGGCGATCCTGGCGCTGCTCTACGGCACCGGCATGCGCAAGTCGGAATCGGTGGACGTCGACCTGGACCAGGTGGACTTCCAGGAGCGCAGCGTGCAGGTGCTGGCCAAGGGTAACCGCCAGCTGGTCAAGTACGCCCCGGCCTGGGCCTTCGACAAGCTGCAGGCCTGGCTCGACCTGCGCCGCCAGCACCTGCCCGCCGGCGAGCGCGACGACAGCTTCCTGTTCAACCGCATCCGCCGCGGCAGCCATATCACCCGTGCGCGCATCACCAAACACGCGATCTACTACATCGCCCGCCAGCGCGGAGCGCAGGTGGGGGCCAAGATCATGCCCCATGATTTTCGCCGGGCGTTCATCACCCGGGTGATCGAGGAGCACGACCTGTCGATCGCGCAGAAGCTCGCGCACCATGCCAACATCCAGACCACGGCGAGCTATGACCGGCGCGATGACAACGAGCGGCGGCGGGCGGTGGAGCGCTTCGACTACTGAGAGGGATCGAGGGCGTCAGGACACCTCGGCATAGCGCAACACCCGGCCACGCCCCTGTTGCTTGGCCGCATACAGCGCCCGGTCGCCCATCGACAGCAGCCGCGACAGCTCGCCTTGCGCGGCCGGCTGGCTGACGATGCCGATGCTCACGCCCAGCAGCCCCGGCTCCAGCAGCGCCAGCCCGGAAAACCCGGCGCAGATCCGCTGCGCCACCTGTTCGGCCTCGGCTTCGCTGGCGCCGCGCAGCAGGCAGGCGAACTCCTCACCACCGATGCGCGCAAACAGGTCGTCCCGGCGCAGGTGGCGGGCGGTTTCCCGGGCGAACGCCAGCAGTACCTCGTCCCCGACGGGGTGGCCGAAGCGGTCGTTGATCCGTTTGAAGTGGTCCAGGTCGCACAACAGCAACGCCACCGGTGCCTGGCCTGCCGCGCAGTCATGCAGCAACTGCGCGCCGCGCTCCATGAACGCCCGACGGTTGTCGATGCCGGTCAGCGGGTCGCTGTAGGCTGCGGCGCGGAGCAGGATCTCGGCGCGCTCGCGGACCATCGCCAGGGTCACATAAGAGATGCCGATGGCGAAAAGCATCGACTCGAACAGGATGAAGGCGAAGAAGCCCGGGCTGGCGCCGCCGCTGTTGATGGCGTGGTCGAGGGCGACACCGTCCTCGAGCAGCGTGCGCATCAGGTAGAGCGCTGCATGCAGGGTGGTCAGGATCAACGCCGGGGTATAGGACACCTGCAGGCGCACCCGTGGCCGCAGCAACTCGCCGATGCTCAGGCAGGTGTAACCCAGGGTCAGCAGCGAATACACTTTCACCCGCAGGCCGAGATCGCCGTAAAAACCCGGCCACAGGCTGAACAGCCCCCAGAACACGGCACCGGCCAGCAGCAGCGGCCAGTGCGGTTTGCGCCCGCCGAGCACGCGCATGGCCGTCCAGCCCAGGCCGGTGCCGACCAACAGGACGATGTTGCCCAGCACCAGGGCCAGGTAGTCCATGTCAATGCCACGCAGGGCATTCAGGCTGACCCCCAGGGCCGAGAGCAGCAGCATCGCGCCCAGGTAGCCCAGGCTCGGATCGCTGGCGCAACGCCGCCAGGCGTGCAGGGTCAGGATGCCCGTCAGGGCCAGGATGAAAACGGCGACCAGGGTCAGGGTCGGCAGGCTAAGCGGCACGATACAAGGGCTCAAAGGGCAAACCGGCGATGCTAAGCCATGCGCATGGCCATTTGCTACCTTGCTCAGTGAATGCTCGACGCCAGCTCGAAGATCGGCATGTACATGAGGATCACGATCAGCCCGATCAGCAGGCCGATGAAGGTCATCAGCAAGGGCTCGAACAGCTTGACGAACCATTCGACCCAGCGGCCGATTTCCTGGTCGTGGAAGTCCGCGCAGCGCTCGAGCATCTCGCCGAGGTTGCCCGACTGCTCGCCGGCGCGCAGCAGCCGTAGCGAAACCGGCGTGACCAGTTGCCCGGCCTGCAGCGCATCGGACAGCGGCAGGCCCTCGGCGACCCGCCGGCTGGCCTGCTCCAGGCCTTCGGCCGCGCTGCTGCCCAGCAGTCCCCGGGCCATGCCCAGGGCGGTGAGGATGGGAATGCCGCCTTGCAGGAGAATCCCCAGCGAGCGATAGAAACGCGCCAGTTCGTACATCACCAGGCGCTGGTGCAGGGCCGGCACCCGCCGCAGCAAGCGGCCGGCGCCACGGCGCAGCGCCGGATGGCGACGCAGGGCGACCAGCGCGCCGATGCCGATGAGCGTGCCCAGCCCCAGAGGCAGTTGCTGGGCATGCAGGAACAGGCCGATGCGCATCAGCACCCGCGACAGCCAGGGCAGCTCGGTGCCCATGCCCTCGAATACCAGGCTGAAGCGCGGCACCACATAGCCGAGCAGGAACAGCACCACGCCGCCGCCCACCAGCAACAGCAGCAGCGGGTAGACCGAGGCGCCGACCAGCTTCTGGCGCACCAGGTCCAGGCGCTGGCGATAACCGATATAGCGGTTCAGGGCGTCGCCCAGGGCGCCGGTGCGTTCACTGGACTGCACCAGGGCCACGTACAGGGCGGGGAACACCCGTGGCTGCAGGGCCAGGGCCTGGGACAGCGAGCGCCCCTCGTACAGCTGGCGCACCAGTTGCTCCAGGGTCTTGCGCATGGCGCCGCCCGGGGCTTTCTCGGCCAGGCTCTCGAGGGCGTCGATCAGCGGCAGGCCGGCGCCGAGCAGGGTGGCCAGTTCCTGGCTGAACAGCATCAGGTCGAACGCCGCCGGGCGCCGGCGCAGGGCCAGGCCCTGGCTGCGCACGCTGAGCACGCGCAGGCCCTGGTCCTCGGCCTGGCGCCGGGCCTGGTCGCTGTCCTCGGCTTCCACCTGCAATTGCACCACGCCCTGGCTGCCCAGGGCCTTGAGCTGATAGCGCATGGCCGGGCTCCTCACTGCCAACTGGTGATCTCGGCGTTTTCCCCGTCACCGCCGGGCTGGCCGTCCTTGCCCATCGACAGCAGGTCATACTCGCCGCCGTTCTCGCCGGGCTGCTTGTAGATGTAGGGGCGTCCCCAGGGGTCCTGGGGAACGGCTTTCTGCAGGTACGGCCCCGACCAGCGCGCCTCGCCGCCGGGTGCGACCACCAGGGCCTGCAGGCCCTGTTCGCTGCTGGGGTAGTGGCCGACTTCCAGGCGATAGAGGTCCAGGGCCTTGCCCAGGCCTTCGATCTGCGCTCGCGCCACCTTGGCCTCGGAGCGGCCCAGCTGGCTGAAATACTTGGGCGCGACGATGCCGGCCAGCAGGCCCAGCACCACCAGCACCACCAACAGTTCGAGCAGGGTGAAGCCGCGTTGGTTATGGATGTTGCGCTGCATGGTGAAACCCTCCAGTGCGTTTGCCCCTGCCATGCAACAGCCGTGCACGTCTGCGTCGGGCCCTTGCGCCGTGCGTGATGGCGGGCGGCACGGCGCTTGCGTCATAGCTGAAAAGCCCGGATCGACGGGGCATATCCCCCACATCGGGGGCCACTCTTGATCTTGTGCGACGGGAGGCGACCGACATGCGTGGACTGATCCTGGGACTGGCGGTGGGGCTGATGGCGTTTGGCGCCCAGGCCGACATCTACATCTCCAGCGATGGCAAAGGCGGCTTCGTGCTGTCCAACGTGCATCGGCCAGGACGGCACTATGAGCGGGTGATCCAGGAGAACGGGGTGGCTGGCGGGCCGGTCAACGCCCAGCTGGTCACCGGGAGGCCCTATGCCGACCTGGTGGCGGCCGCGGCCCTGGCCAACGGTGTGTCACCGGCGCTGCTGCATGCGCTGATCAAGGCCGAGTCCGGCTACAACCCCAAGGCCCGCTCGGCCAAGGGCGCGGCGGGGCTGATGCAGCTGATGCCGGACACGGCGAAGGAGATGGGCGTGGCGGATGTGCTGGACCCGGCTTCCAACGTGCAGGGTGGGGCGCGCTATCTCAAACGCATGCTCAAGCTGTTCGACAACGACATCACGTTGGCGGTGGCGGCCTACAATGCCGGGCCCGATGCCGTGCTCAGCCGGGGGCGGGTGGTGCCGCCGTTTGCCGAGACGCGGCGGTATGTGCCGGCGGTGTTGCGTGAGTATCGGTTGTTGCGGGGGTTGGCTGAGGATGCGCCGCTTTGATCGGGGTGGGGTTTCTAGGTGTTCGCCGAAAGTTTTGCAGCGCCTACAAGATCGAGCGCCGCCCGCGCGGCGCATCGCGACACAAGGCCGCTCCTACATCTGTTTCGGGCCAGTCAATCCTGTGCCATTACCTGATCCGCCTTGTTGGTACGACGCGGTTTCAGCGTGGGCATCACTGCCGCGCCACCTGTTTCAAGACATGCGCCAAGGCGGGCAACCATGACCTGACAGGTTCGGCACGTTGCAACAAATGTAGGAGCGGCCTTGCGTCGCGATGCGCCGCGCGGGCGGCGCTCGATCTCATAGGCGCTGCAAGGCATTCGGCGGACACCTGGCAGCCCCCACACGATCAATAGTCCCACCGACACCCATGCTTCCCCCAACTCTGGGCTATAACCTCTAGAGGTGCCCAGCCGCGGAGCCCGCCATGGACCTCGCCCCACGTCCCGACACGTTGCCGCCCGCCGACACCGGCCCGGCGCGCAAACCGTTCAACATGTTGCGCTGGTACGCCTGGGTGAGCCTGGCCATCATCCTCTCGGTGGGTGTCGGCCTGGGCCTGATCTCCAGCCGCTTCATCATCGACGAGAGCGTCGAGCGCGACGCCTTGCTCACCGCGCAGTTCATCACCTCCATCGCCGATGCCGAAGTGCGCCATGTGTCGATCCCCAACGTGCGGACCATGGGCGAGCTACTCGATCCGCGCACCGACCACGCCCTTTCGGACGTCGATCCCGAGGCCCGGCGCCGGGCCCGGGGCGAGTTCCTCGACCATATCGCCCACCTGCCGGACATGCTCCTGGCCAACATCTACGCCCCCGACCGCACGGTGATCTGGTCGAGCAACCCGGCGCTGATCGGCAAGCTGATCGAGTCGGACGACGACCTCGACCAGGCGTTCGAGTACAAGATGCGGGTGTCGGCCAGCTACCACGACTTCGAGCAGGCGCGCAGCGAGCAGAAGTTCGTCACCCCGCCCGAGCAGCTGTTCATCGAGAACTACATCCCCCTGTTCGATGCCGACGGCGAACATGTCACGGCCATGGTCGAGATCTACAAGGAGCCCCACGACCTGATCGTGCGCATCGAGCACGGCCTGCTGCTGATCTGGCTGGCCATTGCCGTGGGCGTCGGCCTCGTCTATGTCGGCCTGTACGGCATCATGCGCCGCGCCGCCCGGTTGATGGCGGTGCAGCAGAAGCGGCTGATCGGCAACGAAACCTTCGTCGCCCTGGGCGAAGTGTCGTCGGCTGTGGCGCACAGCCTGCGCAACCCGCTGGCGAGCATCCGCTCCAGCGCCGAACTGGCCCAGGCGTTCGACGAAGGCCCGGCGCAGAAGAACATCAGCGACATCATCAACCAGGTCGATCGCATGTCGCAGTGGGTGCGCGAGCTGCTGCAGTCGCTGCGCCCGCTCGGCGACGAGGCTGTGCCGGTGGATGTGGCCCAGGCCCTGCGCGACAGCCTCCAGGCCCATGGCCAGGCGCTGCAACAGGGTGGTGTACGGTTGGTCCTGGCCGACCTGCCGACGGTCCGGGTGCTGGGCCAGCCGGCCTTGCTCGGGCAGATCTTCAACAGCCTGATCGCCAACGCCCTGGAATCGATGGAGGCGGGCGGAGAGTTGCGCGTGGAGGTGGTGCGCCACGACCGACGCACCCTCAGCCTGCGTCTATCGGATACCGGCAAGGGCATGAGCGAGCAGCAGCAGCGCATGGCCTTCCGGCCATTCTTCACCACCAAGCAGGGTGGCGTGGGGGTAGGGCTGATGCTGGTCAAGCGGATCATGGAGTGCTTTGGTGGTTCGGTGCGGTTGAGCAGTCGCGAGGGGATGGGGACACGGGTGCTGTTGAATTTTCGCGTCGCAGCAGTGTGATGTGTAACGGTAGAAATGTCTCTTAATGGATTGTTTTATAAGGAATTTATTGGATGTGGGTAGCAATTCCCCAAAGGTGGGGGTTTTTTCAACATTTAGCATTAACAAATTTATTTAAGCCTATGATTTATAATAAAAAATAGAATATTGAATGTACTGGCTGAGTTTTTGCTAGACCTGATACAGGCCTGAGGCGGCATCGTCTGTCCGGGCTCAATGGAGTCACTTTGCTACCACCGGTAGCAAGGGCATGCCGATAGCCCTCATCGGCCCCAGGCGGGAGCGACGCGATGCAGACGCTCGAAAACGAAGCCCCAGACAAGCCCGGCGCCTCTGCCAGCGGGTTGGCCGCGCCGCTGCGCGAGTTCAACCTGCTGCGCTGGTTCTCGCTGGTCAGCCTGCTGATCATCGCCTCGGTCGCCGGCGGGCTGGGGTACGTCTCGACGCGTTTCGTGGTACGCGACAGCGTCGAGCGCGACGCCATGCTCACCGCCCAGTTCATCCAGGCCATGGCCCAGGCCGAGGTGCGTCACTCGCAACTGCCGCCGGGCATCACCATGGGCGAGTTGCTTGACCCGCGCCTGGACCAGCAACACCTGCAGTTCACCCCGCAGTTGGCGGAGTCGACCCGGGTCGAGTTTCTCGACCACGTCGAACACCTGCCCGACACCCTGCTGGCCAATGTCTACGCCCGCGACCGCCTGGTGGTCTGGTCGACCAACCCCAACCTGATCGGCAAGCGCATCGACGAGGACGACGACCTGGAGCATGCCTTCCACTCGCGCAAGGCGGTATCGGCCAGCTACCACAAGGCCGACGAGGACCGCGAGGAACAGAAGTTCCAGCGCGAGCCCCGGCACCTGTTCATCGAGAACTACATCCCGCTGTTCGACAGCCAGGGTGAACAGGTGCTGGCCATGGTCGAGATCTACAAGGAACCCCAGGACCTGGTGCGACGTATCCAGCGCGGCTATGTGCTGATCTGGGCCTCGACCCTGGTCGGCGGGGCGCTGATCTACTTCGGCCTGTTCTGGATCGTGCGCCGCGCCGCCAGCCTGCTGCACCACCAGCAGGACCGCCTGGTGGCCAGCGAGACCTACGTGGCCCTGGGCGAGATGTCCTCGGCGGTGGCCCACAGCCTGCGCAACCCGTTGGCCAACATCCGCTCCAGCGCCGAACTTGCGCAGGACATCGCCAGTCCGGCGGCGCAGAAGAACATTGGCGACATCATCACCCAGGTCGACCGTATGTCGCGCTGGGTCCGCGACCTGCTGGTGTCGCTGCGCCCGACCAGCGACGAAGCCGAGTCGGTGGACCTGGTGGCGGCCATCGAGGATGCGCGCCAGGCCTTCGCCCCGCAGATCGAGCGCAACGGCGTACGTTTCGCCTTCGACGGGCCGCCGGCGCAATGGGTGGCCAGCCAGCCGCTGCAACTGACGCAGATCCTCAACAGCCTGTTCGCCAACGCCCTGGAGGCCATGCCCCAGGGTGGCGAGCTGCGCGCCGAGGTGCGCCAGCTGGAGGGCCAGCAGGCCCAGCTGCAGCTCAGCGACACCGGCAAGGGCATGAGCGAGCAGCAGCGGCGCATGGTGTTCAAGCCGTTCTTCACCACCAAGCAGGGCGGGCTGGGTGTCGGCCTGGCCCTGGTCAAACGGATCATGGAACGCTTTGGCGGCGCGGTCGAACTGACCAGCCGCGAAGAGGAAGGAACCCGCGTCAGCCTGACTTTCAACATTGCAGCGGGAGGGGACCATGGAGCACAGCATCCTGGTGGTAGAGGATGATGAAATCCTTGCAGATAACATTCGCACCTACCTGGGCCTGAAAGGCTTCGAGGTCACGGTGTGCCACAGTGCGGAACTGGCGCTGGAGCAGATCAAGCGCGCCCAGCCGGACGCCGTGCTGACCGACAACTCGCTGCCCGGCATGAGCGGCCACGACCTGCTGCGCACGCTGGTGGCACAGGCGCCGGAGCTCAAGGTGATCATGATGACCGGCTACGGCAACGTCGAGGACGCCGTGCTGGCGATGAAGGAGGGGGCGTTCCACTACCTGACCAAGCCGGTGGTGCTGGCCGAGCTCAAGCTGATGCTGGACAAGGCCCTGGCCGCCGAACGCATGGAGCGCACGCTGTCGTTCTACCAGGAGCGCGAGGCGCAGAAGTCCGGGTTGCAGGCGCTGATCGGCGAGTCGCCGGCCATGCTCGAGCTCAAGCACACCCTGCGCCAGCTGCTCGACGCCGAGCAGCGCATGGCCAGCGGCGACCTGCCGCCAGTACTGGTGGAGGGTGAGACCGGCACTGGCAAGGAGCTGGTGGCCCGCGCCCTGCATTTCGACGGCAGCCGGGCCAAGGGTCCGTTCATCGAGTTCAACTGCGCCTCGATTCCCGCCAACCTGCTGGAGGCCGAGCTGTTCGGCCATGAAAAGGGCGCCTTCACCGATGCCAAGGAACGTCGCGTGGGCCTGGTCGAGGCGGCCGATGGCGGCACTTTGTTCCTCGACGAGATTGGCGAGATGGACCTGGTGCTGCAGGCCAAGCTGCTCAAGCTGCTGGAGGACCGCACCATCCGCCGCATCGGCGCGGTCAAGGAGCGCAAGGTCGACCTGCGGGTAATCAGCGCCACCAACTGCAACCTCGAGCAGATGGTCCAGCAGGGCAAGTTCCGCCGCGACCTGTTCTTCCGCCTGCGCATCATCGCGCTCAAGGTACCGCGCCTGTACGCGCGCGGGCAGGATATCCTGCGCCTGGCCCGGCATTTCCTGGCTCATCACGGGCGGCGCTACGGCAAGCCCAACCTGCGTTTCTCGGCCGAGGCCGAGGCGCTGATGCTGGGCTACGGTTGGCCGGGCAATGTACGCGAACTGCGCAACATGCTCGAGCAGACGGTGCTGCTGGCCCCCAGCGAGGTGATTGGCGCCCATCAGCTGAACCTGTGCCTGACCCTGGTCGACGAGCCGCCGGCGCAACCCGCGCAGGTGCTAGCGTTCGAAGCACCGCGCCACGAACCACAGGGCACCGCAAGCCTGCCGGACATGGAGCGCGACATGGTCTGCCGCACGCTTGATCGCACCGACTGGAACGTCACCAAGTCGGCACGGCTGCTGGGGCTGTCGCGGGACATGCTGCGCTACAAGATCGAAAAACTCGGCCTGACCCGTCCAGACAAGCGCCAGTGGTGACCAGCCCAGCGCAATCCCTGTAGGAGCGGCCTTGTGCCGCGAAAGGGGTGCGAAGCGCCCCCCGGATTCGTGCATCAAGCCGATATCGCCGGGGCTGCCTTGCAGCCCTTTCGCGGCACAAGGCCGCTCCTACAGGGACCGAGTAGCGTTGTGAGCTCAAGGTTTCCCGCCAGTCCCTGACCCACCACCGTCACGCCCCATCCCCTCCGATCCACTACCTCCCATCCCCGGCAGATCACGATCATCGTTCTGCTCGGCCGGCGGACTTTCCGGGTCATTGCCCTTGATCCGCGGATCGGTATCCCGTGGCATGGGCTTCTCGATCGGGTTGAGGGTGCTGTCGACCCCCGGCTGTGGCGCCGGATTGTGCGGGTCGTCTGGGTAGGTGGCGCCGGTACCGGCGGCGAAGGCCAGGGGCGAGGCGAGCAGGGCGGCCAGGAGGAAGGCGTGTTTCATGGGGCAGGCTCCTTTGCGACGGAGAAAGCGGCCCTGCCAGCGCAGGACCTCTGTCTCACTTGGGCCTGTGGCCCGTCAGCAAGGTGCCATGACGGCGACCAACGGTCACACCACCAGCGACAGCAGCATGATGAAGATGATGCCGACCACCGAGAGGATGGTCTCCATCATGCTCCAGGTCTTGAAGGTCTCGGCCACGGTCATGTTGAAGTACTGCTTGACCAGCCAGAACCCGGCGTCGTTGACGTGGGACAGGATCAACGAACCGGCGCCAGTGGCCAGCACCAGCAACTCCCGGTTGACCCCCGGCACCAGGTCGATCACCGGGGCGACGATGCCGGCGCCGGTGATGGTGGCCACGGTGGCGGAGCCGGTGGCGATGCGGATCACCGCCGCCACCAGCCAGGCCAGCAGGATCGGCGAGATCTCGGCCTGTACCGCCATCTGCCCGATCACGTTGCCGACGCCGGTGTCCACCAGCATCTGCTTGAAGCCGCCGCCGGCGCCGACGATCAGCACGATGGCGGCGGTGGGCGCCAGGCTCTGGTCGAGCATCTTCATGATCTGCTGGCGGTTGAAGCCGCGGGCCGAGCCGAAGGTGTAGAAGGCCAGCAGCAGGGCGGCGAGCAGGGCGGTGATCGGATGGCCGATCAGGTCCATCCACTGGCGCACGATGTGCTCGGCCGGCAGTACCACGTCGGCGAAGGTTTTCAGCAGCATCAGCACCACCGGCAGCAGCACGGTGATCAGGGTCACGCTGAAGCTCGGCAGGTTCTGCTGGTTCGACTCGCGGGCGATCTGGTCCATCAGTTCCTGGGACGGGTTGCCCGGGATGTAGCGCGAGATGAAGTTGCCGAACAGCGGGCCGGCGATCACTGCGGTCGGCAGGGCCACCAGCAGGCCGTAGAAGATGGTCTTGCCGATGTCGGCGTGGAAGATGCCGATCGCCAGCAGCGGCCCCGGGTGCGGCGGCACCAGGCCGTGCACCACCGAAAGGCCCGCCAGCAGCGGGATGCCGATCTTCACCAGCGACACGCCGGAGCGGCGGGCGACGATGAACACCAGCGGGATCAGCAGCACGAAGCCGATCTCGAAGAACAGCGGGATGCCCACCAGGAAGGCGGCGAACATCATCGCCCAGTGCACCTTCTGCTTGCCGAAGGCGCGGATCAGGGTCTGGGCGATCTGGTCGGCGCCGCCGGAGTCGGCCATCAGCTTGCCGAGCATGGTGCCCAGCGCCAGGACGATGCCGACGAAGCCGAGCACCCCGCCGAAGCCGTCCTGGAACGACTTCATCACCTTGGCCACCGGCATGCCGGAGGTCAGGCCGAGAAAGCCCGCGGCCAGGGTGAGGGCGACGAAGGGATGGACTTTGAAATGGGTGATCAGCAGGATGAGCCCGACGATGGTGACCAGTGCGTCGAGCAACAGGAAGGTATCGGTAGCCAGTCCGAACATGGTTCGTGAACCTCGGTCTTTTCGTTGTTGTTTTGGTGTCGCGTGTCTTGCGTCATTGCGTCTTGAGAAGCATGGAGACAGCGCTGTCTTTGGTGAGCCGGAAAAACCGCCGGATCAGGCAGTCCGCGCCAGCGCCTGCTCACCGCAAGGCTTTAGCCATTGGTGCACGTCCTCGGCCAGGGTAATCAGCGGGCGGGTGGCATCCAGGGCCAGGGTCAGGGGCTCGGCGTGCGGCGGTTCCAGCGCGGCGAACTGGCTGTCGATCAGGCTGGCCGGCATGAAGTGGCCGGGGCGGGCCAGCACGCGCTTTTCCGCTTCCTGCGGGGTCAGTTCGAGGAACACGAAGCACAGTTCGGGCACGGCCTGGCGCAGGGTGTCGCGGTAGCGGCGCTTGAGGGCCGAGCAGGTCAGGATTGGGCGTTCGCCGGCGGCCAGGGTGTCTTGCAGCTCCTGGCCCAGACGCACCAGCCAGCCGGCGCGGTCGTCGTCGTCCAGGGGAATACCGGCACTCATCTTGGCGATGTTCGCGGCGGGGTGGAAGGCATCGCCTTCGATCAGGCGGCCGCCGCTGCGGGTGGCGATGGCGGCGCCGACGCTGCTTTTACCACAGCCGGCTACGCCCATGACCACGATCGCGGACAGGGTAGGGTTCATCTGTACCTCCTGCTGGGTGAGATAGCGCTGTCTTGGCCGGGACGAGCCGAAGGTCATGCGCCACCCTCCCGGGTGTTATTGATCTTGTCTTTGGCAGTATGGACGCTGAACGCATGCCTGCCAGGCTCTGTCCGAAATGTCTCTGCACTCGCCCATACTGCGTTGAAACGGGGCTCGGAATGCTCATGTACTCCAGTACACTGCGCTTGCTCCCCCCGTTTCGCCTTGTCTGGCCTTCGCGCAGACACATTTCGTACAGACCCTACCAAGATTGCATTGCCTGCATTCAGAGACAGCGCTACCTTAGTGACCGTTCCCCATTCCTGCAAGCGGTAAAATTACAATACTCATGTCCCGCACTGGCTCGCGCACTACCGGTCGTCCCACCCTGGCGGAAGTCGCCAGGCTTTCCGGGGTTTCCCCCATCACCGCCTCCCGCGCCCTGCGCGGCGTCAGCACGGTCGCGCCGGAACTGGCGCAGAAGGTCATGGCCGCGGCGGCCAGCCTGGGCTACGTCGCCAACCCGGCGGCGCGTGCCCTGGCCTCGGCGCGCAGCCAGTCGGTGGTGGTGTTGATCCCGTCGCTGTCCAACCAGCTGTTCATCGATACCCTCGAGGCCATCCACGAGGTGATGCGCCCCCGTGGCCTGGAGGTGCTGATCGGCAACTATCACTACGATATCGCCGAGGAAGAGAACCTGATCCGCAACTACCTGGCCTACCAGCCGTGCGGCATGCTGCTCACCGGCTTCGAACGCAGCGACGCCTCGCGGCAGATGCTCGCCGCCAGCCGGGTGCCGTGCGTGCATATGATGGAGCTGGGTGGTGAGGCCGATGCCCTGTCGGTGGGCTTCTCCCAGCACGAGGCCGGGCGCGCCGCGGCGCGTCACCTGATCGAGCGGGGCCGGCGGCGCCTGGGCTTCATCGCCGCGCAGCTCGACCCGCGGGTGATGCAGCGCGCCGAGGGCTTCCGCCAGGCCCTGGCCGAGGCCGGACTGCAGGCGCCCGAGCTGGAAATGCTCGATCCGCAGCCGTCGTCCATCGGCCTGGGCGGCACGCTGTTCAGCCGCCTGCTGGCCAAGGCGCCGGACGTAGACGGGATCTTCTTCTGCAACGACGACCTGGCCCAGGGCGCGGTGCTGCAGGCGCTGCGCGAGGACGTCGAGGTGCCTCAGCGGGTGGCGATGGTCGGCTTCAACGACCTGCCGGCCTCGGCGCACATGGTCCCGCGCCTGACCTCGATCCGCACCCCGCGCGCGGCGGTCGGCCGCGGCGCGGCCCAGGCGCTGCTGGCGCTGCTCGACGGCAAGCGGGTGGCCACCGGGCAGCAGGACCTGGGGTTCGAGCTGATGGTGCGGGAGAGCTCCTGAGCCGCTACAGGCACTGCATGATTCTGCCTGCACAAAACGGATAGCACTCTGCACAATCCGGATATCCCCGTCCCACCCAGGGACCTAACCTGACCCGGCCTGAACAATAACAACGGAGGCCCTGGCCATGTCCCTGGGATTCGACTATCTCAATGCCTTGCTCGAGGATGACCGGGAGAAGGGCGTCTATCGCTGCAAGCGGGAGATGTTCACCGACCCGCGCCTGTTCGACCTGGAGATGAAGCACATCTTCGAGGGCAACTGGATCTACCTGGCCCATGAAAGCCAGATTCCCGCCAACAACGACTTCCTCACCCTGACCATGGGGCGCCAGCCGATCTTCATCGCGCGCAACAAGGACGGCGAACTCAATGCCTTCCTCAACGCCTGCAGCCACCGCGGCGCCATGCTCTGCCGGCACAAGCGCGGCAACCGCTCCAGCTACACCTGCCCGTTCCACGGCTGGACCTTCAACAACAGCGGCAAGCTGCTCAAGGTCAAGGACCCGGGCAACGCCGGCTATCCCGACAGCTTCAACTGCGACGGCTCCCACGACCTGACCAAGGTCGCCCGTTTCGAGTCGTACCGGGGCTTCCTGTTCGGCAGCCTGAATGCCGAGGTCAAGCCGCTGGTCGAACACCTGGGCGAGTCGGCGAAGATCATCGACATGATCGTCGACCAGTCGCCCGAGGGTCTGGAAGTGCTGCGCGGCGCAAGCTCCTACATCTATGAAGGCAACTGGAAGCTCACCGCCGAGAACGGCGCCGACGGCTACCACGTCAGCTCCGTGCACTGGAACTACGCCGCCACCCAGAACCAGCGCAAGCAGCGCGAGGCGGGCGACGAGATCAAGACCATGAGCGCCGGCGCCTGGGCCAAGCAGGGCGGTGGCTTCTACTCCTTCGAGCACGGCCACCTGCTGCTCTGGACCCGCTGGGCCAACCCCGAGGATCGCCCGGCCTACGAGCGCCGCGAGCAACTGGCCGCCGACTTCGGCCAGGCCCGCGCCGACTGGATGATCGAGAACTCGCGCAACCTGTGCCTGTACCCGAACGTCTATCTGATGGACCAGTTCAGCTCGCAGATCCGCGTGGCCCGGCCGATCTCGGTGAACAAGACCGAGATCACCATCTACTGCATCGCGCCTAAGGGTGAAAGCGCCGAGGCCCGCGCCCGGCGCATCCGCCAATACGAGGACTTCTTCAACGTCAGCGGCATGGCCACCCCGGACGATCTGGAAGAGTTCCGCTCCTGCCAGACCGGCTACGGCGCAGGTGCCGGCTGGAACGACATGTCCCGGGGCGCAAGGCACTGGATCGAAGGCGCCGACGCGGCGGCCAGCGAGATCGCGCTCAAGCCGTTGCTGTCGGGCGTGCGCACCGAAGACGAAGGCCTGTTCGTGCTGCAGCACAAGTACTGGCAGGACACCATGGTCCAGGCCCTGAAGGACGAACAACAGCTGATCCCTGTGGAGGCCGTGCAATGAGCCTGCATGACACCGTGCGCGATTTCCTCTACCGCGAGGCGCGCTACCTGGACGACGCCCAGTGGGACCAATGGCTGGAGCTGTACGCCTGCGACGCGACCTTCTGGATGCCCTCCTGGGATGACGACGACACCCTGACCGAGGACCCGCAAAGCGAGATCTCGCTGATCTGGTACGGCAACCGTGGCGGCCTCGAGGACCGGGTGTTCCGCATCAAGACCGAGCGCTCCAGCGCCACGGTCCCGGATACCCGCACCTCGCACAATCTCAGCAACATCGAGATCGTCGCGGCGGACGAGGGCAGCTGCCAGGTGCGTTTCAACTGGCACACCCTGAGCTTTCGCTACAAGACCACCGACAGTTACTTCGGCACCAGCTTCTACACCCTCGACCTGCGCGGCGAACAGCCGCTGATCAAGGCCAAGAAGGTGGTCTTGAAGAACGACTACGTGCGTCAGGTCATCGACATCTACCACATCTGATTCACCGCCGAGCCTGTCGGTGTGCCTGATGGCGCGCCGCGCCCAGGCTCGCCTGCGAGGTGCACCATGAGCTACCAGATCGCACTGAATTTCGAGGACGGGGTCACCCGTTTCATCGAGGCCGCAGGCCACGAGACCGTGGCCGACGCCGCCTACCGCCAGGGCATCAACATCCCGCTGGACTGCCGCGACGGCGCCTGCGGCACCTGCAAGTGCAAGGCCGAGTCCGGGCAATACGAGTTGGGCGACAACTTCATCGAGGACGCCCTGAGCGAGGAGGAAATCGCCCAGGGCTACGTGCTGACCTGCCAGATGCGCGCCGCCAGCGATTGCGTGGTGCGCATCCCGGCTTCGTCGCAACTGTGCAAGACCGAGCAGGCCAGCTTTGAAGCGGCCATCAGCGACGTGCGCCAGCTGTCGGCCAGCACCATCGCCCTTTCGATCAAGGGCGAGGCGCTCAGTCGCCTGGCATTCCTGCCGGGGCAGTACGTCAATCTCAAGGTGCCGGGCAGCGAGCAGAGCCGCGCCTATTCGTTCAGTTCGCTGCCCAAGGACGGCGAAGTCAGCTTCCTGATTCGCAATGTGCCGGGCGGGCTGATGAGCAGCTTTCTCACCCAGCTGGCCAAGGCCGGCGACAGCCTCAGCCTGGCCGGGCCGCTGGGCAGCTTCTACCTACGGCCGATCCAGCGCCCCTTGCTGCTGCTGGCCGGCGGCACGGGCCTCGCGCCATTCACCGCAATGCTGGAGAAGATCGCCGAGCAGGGTAGTGGGCATCCGCTGCACCTTGTCTACGGGGTGACCAACGACTTCGACCTGGTCGAACTGGATCGCCTGCAAGCCCTGGCCGCGCGCATTCCCAACTTCACCTTCAGCGCCTGTGTGGCCAACCCCGACAGCCAGTATCCGCAAAAGGGCTACGTCACCCAGCACATCGAGCCACGCCACCTCAATGACGGCGATGTCGATGTGTACCTGTGCGGCCCGCCGCCGATGGTCGAGGCGGTCAGCCAGTACATCCGCGAGCAGGGCATCACCCCGGCCAATTTCTACTACGAGAAGTTCGCTGCGGCGGCCTGAAGCTTTTATGGGGCTGCCCGCATCGTGCGGGTGAGGTGGCCTCTTTTTATCCATGAATTTCGAGAGCGCCGGGGCCGCGTTGCGGCCCTTTCGCGGCACAAGGCCGCTCCTACAAGGGATCGCGCTTTTCTGTAGGAGCGGCCTTGTGCCGCGATGGAGGGCGGAGCCCTCCCGGCATTTCCGGATCAAGCAGGAGATCTACATGAACAACCGATTCCAAGGCAAAGTCGCCCTGGTCACCGGCGCTGCCCAGGGCATCGGCCGCGCCGTGTGCTGGCGGCTCAAGGCCGAGGGCGCGCAGGTGGTGGCGGTGGACCGCTCCGAACTGGTCCACGAACTGGCGGGCGAGGGCGTGCTGACCCTCACCGCCGACCTCGAACGGCATGCCGACTGCGCCCAGGTCATGGCCCGCGCCGTCGAGACCTTCGGCCGCCTCGACATCCTGGTCAACAACGTCGGCGGCACGATCTGGGCCAAGCCCTTCGAGCACTACCAGGTCGAGCAGATCGAGGCCGAGGTACGCCGCTCGCTGTTCCCCACCCTGTGGTGCTGCCACGCCGCGCTGCCGTTCATGCTCGAACGCGGCAGCGGCGCCATCGTCAACGTCTCGTCCATCGCCACCCGCGGCGTCAACCGCGTGCCCTACGGCGCGGCCAAGGGCGGCGTCAACGCGCTCACCGCGTGCCTGGCCTTCGAGACCGCCGGGCGCGGCATCCGGGTCAACGCCACTGCTCCCGGCGGCACCGAGGCGCCACCGCGACGCATCCCCCGCAATGAGGCCGAGCAGAGCGCCCAGGAGCGGGCCTGGTACCAGCAGATCGTCGACCAGACCCTGTCCAGCAGCCTGATGAAGCGCTACGGCAGCCTCGACGAGCAGGTCGGCGCGATCCTCTTTCTGGCTTCTGACGAGGCCTCGTACATCACCGGAGTGACCCTGCCGGTGGGCGGTGGCGACCTCGGCTGAAGGCCGCCCCGGCAAGGTTTCTCTGCACACAACAAGAACAACGGAGACAGATGCCATGCGAACACTCGACATCCACGCGATCATCGACAATGCCCGCTTCACCCCCTTCCACTGGATGGTCATGGCCTGGTGCGGCCTGCTGCTGATCTTCGACGGCTACGACCTGTTCATCTACGGCGTGGTGCTGCCGGTGATCATGCAGGAGTGGGCGCTGACCCCGCTGCAGGCCGGCGCCCTGGGCAGCTACGCGCTGTTCGGCATGATGTTCGGCGCCCTGGCGTTCGGCAGCCTGGCCGACCGCATCGGGCGCAAGAAGGGCATCGCCCTGTGCTTCGCGCTGTTCTCGGGGGCGACCATCCTCAACGGCTTCGCCAGCAGCCCCAGCGAGTTCGGCCTCTATCGTTTCTTTGCCGGCCTCGGCTGTGGCGGGCTGATGCCCAACGCCGTGGCGCTGATGAACGAGTACGCGCCCAAGCGCCTGCGCAGCACCCTGGTGGCGATCATGTTCAGCGGCTACTCGCTGGGCGGCATGCTCTCGGCGGGCATCGGCATCCTCCTGCTGCCGCGCTTCGGTTGGGAGTCGATGTTCTTCGCTGCCGCCGTACCGCTGCTGTTCCTGCCGGTGATCCTGTTCTACCTGCCGGAGTCCATCGGCTTCCTGGTGCGCCAGGGCCGCGTCGATGAAGCGCGCCAGTTGCTCAAGCGCCTCGACCCCGATTGCGGTGTCACCGAGCACGATGACCTGGTCGTGGGGGCGGGCTTGCCCCGCGATGCCGGTAAAGCCTCATCAGTGCTCGAACTGTTCCGCAACGGCCTGGCGATCCGCACCCTGGCCCTGTGGCTGGCGTTCTTCTGCTGCCTGCTGATGGTCTACGCCCTCAGCTCCTGGCTGCCCAAGCTGATGGCCAGCGCCGGCTACAGCCTCGGCTCGAGCTTGTCGTTCCTGCTGGTGCTGAACTTCGGCGGCATGGCCGGGGCGATTCTCGGCGGCTGGCTGGGCGACCGCTACAACCTGGTCAAGGTCAAGGTGGCGTTCTTCCTCGCCGCCGCGCTGTCGATCAGCCTGCTGGGGGTGAACAGCCCGATGCCGGTGCTGTACCTGCTGATCTTCATCGCCGGCGCCACCACCATCGGCACGCAGATCCTGCTGTATGCCGGTGCCGCCCAGCTGTATGGCCTGGCGGTGCGCTCCACGGGCCTGGGCTGGGCCTCTGGTATCGGCCGCAACGGCGCCATCGTCGGGCCGTTGCTGGGCGGCGCGCTGATGGGCATCAACCTGCCGCTGCAACTGAACTTCATCGCCTTCGCCATCCCCGGCGCCGTCGCCGCGCTGGCCATGGCCGTGCACCTGGCCAGCGGCCGGCGGCACGCCCTGGCCGCGGCGGCCTGAACCCCCACCCTGACTGAACTGGAGCCTGCATGACACGCCCGACCATCGACCGGCTGGAGACGCTCATCGTCGACCTGCCGACCATCCGCCCGCACAAGCTGGCCATGCACACGATGCAGCGCCAGACCCTGGTGATCCTGCGCCTGCGTTGCAGCGACGGCGTCGAGGGCATCGGCGAGGCCACCACCATCGGCGGCCTGGCCTATGGCTACGAAAGCCCCGAGGGCATCAAGGCCAATATCGACGCGCACCTGGCGCCGGCACTGATCGGCCTGCCCGCAGGCAACATCAACGCCGCCATGCTCAGGCTGGACACGCAGGCCAAGGGCAACACCTTCGCCAAGTCGGCGATCGAGACGGCCTTGCTCGACGCCCAGGGCAAGCGCCTGGGGCTGCCGGTCAGCGAGCTGCTCGGCGGGCGGGTACGCGACAGCCTGGAGGTGGCCTGGACCCTGGCCAGCGGTGACACCGCCCGGGATATCGCCGAGGCCGAGCACCTGCTGGAGATCCGCCGTCACCGGCTGTTCAAGCTGAAGATCGGCGCCAACCCGCTGGAGCAGGACCTCAGGCACGTGCTGGCGATCAAGCGCGAACTGGGTGAGCGCGCCAGTGTGCGGGTCGACGTCAACCAGTACTGGGATGAGTCCCAGGCCATCCGCGCCTGCCAGGTGCTGGGCGACAACGGCGTCGACCTGGTCGAGCAGCCGATCTCGCGCATCAACCGTGGCGGCCAGGTCCGCCTCAACCAGCGCAGCCCGGCACCGATCATGGCCGACGAGTCCATCGAAAGCGTGGAGGACGCCTTCAGCCTGGCCGCCGAGGGCGCGGCAAGCGTCTTCGCCCTGAAGATCGCCAAGAACGGCGGCCCCCGCGCCGTGCTGCGCACCGCGCAGATCGCCGAGGCCGCCGGCATCGCGCTGTATGGCGGGACCATGCTCGAAGGGGCGGTGGGCACCCTGGCCTCGGCCCATGCCTTCCTCACCCTGCGCCAGCTGACCTGGGGCACCGAGCTGTTCGGCCCGTTGCTGCTGACCGAGGACGTCGTCTGCGAGGGGCCGGTCTACCGCGATTTCCACCTGCACGTTCCGGCCACCCCCGGCCTGGGCCTGACCCTGGACGAGGCGCGGTTGTCGCGCTTCGTCCGCCGCTGAAGAAACATCCAGTCCTGTAGGAGCGGCTTCAGCCGCGAAGCAGGCGACACGGTGGATGGCACCGGCTGCGCCGGTGTTCGCGGCTGAAGCCGCTCCCACAGGGTCCCTGCCTGAATGATTCCGTCATACGTAAGGAGAGACGCCATGCTGTTCCACGTGAAGATGACCGTGAAACTGCCGGTCGACATGGACCCGGCCAAGGCCGCGCAACTGAAGGCCGATGAAAAGGAACTGGCCCAGCGCCTGCAGCGCGAGGGCACCTGGCGCCACCTGTGGCGCATCGCCGGCCACTACGCCAACTACAGCGTGTTCGACGTGCCCAGCGTCGAGGCGCTGCACGACACCCTGCTGCAACTGCCGCTGTTCCCCTACATGGACATCGAGGTCGCCGGCCTGTGCCGCCACCCCTCGTCGATCCATGCCGACGACCGCTGACCCCACACGACAAGAACAACACGAGGTACCTGATCATGACCGTGAAGATTTCCCATACCCCTGAGGTGCAGCAGTTCTTCGAAGAGGCCGCGGGCCTGCACACTGACAACGGCAGTCCGCGCCTCAAGCGTATCGTCCAGCGGGTGCTGCAGGACGCCGCGCGCCTGATCGAAGACCTGGAGATCAGCGAGGACGAGTTCTGGCACGCCGTCGATTACCTCAACCGCCTCGGCGGACGCGGCGAGGCCGGTTTGCTGGTGGCCGGGTTGGGCCTGGAGCACTTCCTCGACCTGCTGCAGGACGCCAAGGATGCCCAGGTCGGCCTGGGTGGCGGCACCCCACGCACCATCGAAGGCCCGCTGTATGTGGCGGGCGCGCCGATCACCGAGGGCGAGGCGCGCATGGACGATGGCAGCGAGGAGGGCGTGGCCACGGTGATGTTCCTCGAGGGGCAGGTGTTCGGCCCGCAGGGCCAGCCACTGGCCGGCGCCACGGTCGATCTGTGGCACGCCAACACCCGGGGCACCTACTCGTTCTTCGACCAGAGCCAGTCCGCCTACAACCTGCGTCGACGCATCGTTACCGACGCCCAGGGCCGCTACCGCGCCCGTTCGATCGTGCCGTCGGGCTACGGTTGCGACCCGCAGGGGCCGACCCAGGAGTGCCTGGACCTGCTCGGCCGCCACGGCCAGCGCCCGGCGCACATTCACTTCTTCATCTCGGCACCGGGCTACCGCCACCTGACCACCCAGATCAACCTCGCCGGCGACCGCTACCTGTGGGACGACTTCGCCTATGCCACCCGTGAAGGGCTGGTGGGCGAGGTGGTGTTGCGCGACGACGGGCAGGGGCGGGTTGCCGAACTGACCTTCGACTTCCAGCTGCAGCAGGCGCAGGACAGCGAGGCCGAGCAACGCAGCGCAAGACCACGGGCCTTGCAGCAGGACTGAGGGCCTCATCGCGGGGCAAGCCCGCTCCCACAGATCAAACCGTGGCCTTTGGTTTGCCAAGGGCCGCGTGGGAGCGGGCTTGCCCCGCGATCGAAGGCGCAGCCTTCGCCATGCCCAGGAGGAGGGCATACCAGCGTTTCACCCCCGTTCCAGCACTTCATCACATAACAACAAGATCAGAGAGCTTCGGAATGAACCACACCCCTTGCGTCGTCCTGGGCCTGACCCTGCTCAGCCCCACCCTGCTGGCCGCCGAAGGCGGCTTCCTCGAAGACGCCAAAGCCAGCCTCGGCGCGCGCAACTACTATTTCAGCCGCGACTACGGCGACATCGTCGGCGCAAACCGGCAGTCCCGGGCCGAGGAGTGGGCCCAGGGCTTCATCCTCGACTTCAAGTCCGGCTATACCCCCGGCACCGTCGGTTTTGGTGTGGACGCCCTGGGCCTGTTGGGCATCCGCCTGGACAGCAGCCCCGATCGGGTCAACAGCGGGCTGCTGCCGGTGCACGGCGATGGCCGCGCCGCGGCCGAGTACAGCCGCCTGGCGCCGACCTTCAAGGCGCGCTGGTCGAAGAGCGAACTGCGCCTGGGCGAGCTGCAACCCAACCTGCCGGTCCTCACCTTCAGCGATATCCGCCTGCTGCCGCCGACCTACCAGGGCATCAGCCTCAGCTCCGCCGAACTGGAGGGCCTGACCGTGCAGGCCGGTCACCTGGGCAGCACGCACCTGCGCAACGAGGGTGGCGACGACAGGATGAGCGCCATGCTCGGCCATGTGCCCATGCGCCAGGTACAGAGCGACGCCTTCGACTATGCGGGCGGCGACTACGGGTTCAATGCCGGGCAGAGCAGTGTCAGCCTGTGGTATGGGCAACTGCAGGACATCTACCGGCAGGGCTTTGTGGGTCTCAAGCACAGCAAGCCCGTGGGCGACTGGGTGCTCAGCGCCAACCTCGGCTACTTCAGCGCCCGCGAGGCGGGCGACGCGCGGCTGGGGCGGATCGACAACCAGGCGTTCTTCTCGCTGCTGACTGCCCGGCGTGGCGGGCACGGCTTTCATGTCGGCTACCAGGGCATCTACGGCGACAGCCCGTTTCCCCGGGTGTTCGCCAACATCTCGCCGCTGGGCAACGAGGTGCCGACCTACGAGTTCGCCTACACCGACGAGCGCTCCTGGCAGCTGCGTTACGACTACAACTTCGCCGCCCTGGGCATCCCCGGGTTGACCGCGACGGTGCGCTACATCACTGGCGACAACGTCGACACCGGGCAGGGCTTCGAAGGCCGGGATCGCGAGCGCGACATCGACCTGGGCTACGCGGTGCAGAGCGGGGTGTTTAAGGGGCTGGGGATCCGGGTGCGCAACGCCATGGCACGTTCGAACTATCGCAGCGACATCGACGAGAACCGCTTGATCCTGGTGTACACCTGGCAGCTGTTCTGACTGCCACGATGGCTATTTGCATATTCACTGGCGAAGCAGGTAGCTTGCGCAGGTCTCGCTCAGGAACCGTTCCCTTTGGACTCACTCACCCAAGCCGTACTCGGCGCCGCCCTGCAGGGCACCGTGCTGGGCCGCCTCCAGGGGCGCCGTGCGCTGCTCTACGGCGCCGCCCTTGGCACCGTGCCCGATCTGGATGTGGTGATCCGCTACGCCGATCCGGTGTCGCAGATGACCTTCCACCGTGGCTTTTCCCATTCGATCTTCGTCCTGACCGGCCTGGCCTTGCTGCTGGCCTGGCTGGTCGCCTGGCGCTGGCCGGACAAGGGCTACACTCGGCCCCGGCTGTTCCTGGCCTTCTGGCTGGCGCTGGTCACCCACCCGATTCTCGACGCGTTCACCGTCTACGGTACCCAGCTGTTCTGGCCCTTGCACCTGACGCCGGAAAGCTGGGCCGCGGTGTTCATCATCGACCCGGTATACACCGTGCCGTTGTTGCTGGCGGTCGGCTATGCGGCGGTCAAGGGCCTGAAGGGCAGGGCGACCGTGTTGCTGTCCCTGGCGCTGGCGTTCAGCACTGCATACCTGGGCTTCGGCCTGGCTGGGCGGATGGCTGCCGAGCAACGTTTCGCCATGGCCCTGCAGGCGCAAGGCGTCAGCAACAGCGAGGTCCGCGCGGTGCCCATCGCCTTCAACAGCCTGATCTGGCGAGTGCTGGCGAAAACCCCGGAGGGCGACTACTACGAGGGCGTGAGCAGCTGGTTTGATCGCGAGCCGCCCGAGATGCTGCGTCAGTCGCGCAACCTGGAGATGGCCGGGATACTGGCGGGAGCCGCGTTACACGAGCGGCTGCGCTGGTTCACCGATGACTGGTTGCGCTACGACATCATCGGCGACTCGCTGGTGGTCACCGACCTGCGCATGGGCATGCCTGGTAGCTACAGTTTCCGCTTCGAGATGGCCCGGCGTGACGCTGCCGGACAATGGGCGGTCTCCCAGCCCCGGGGCTGGATCGGTGGCGGAGCCGCGTCCCTGTTCGATGGCGGCAGGTTGGCCTTGATCTGGCGTCGCATCCTCGAGCAGCAACCGCCGCTGCCTTTGGCGGCATGGGCGACGCCGGGCTCCGGGCACTTGTGAGGCAAAAAAAGCCCGCCATGACGGCGGGCAACAAGAGGCGTAGGGAGCAACGCACAACAAATTCGGGGTCAGGCGGCGAACGTCTCGCCGAGCAGGCGGTCGGCCAGGGTCTCGGCCGAGCGGCGGCTGGTCAATGGGCCGCTGATGGTTTCACCGTTGCGCAACAGGTACCAGCAGGCCAGCAGGCCTTGTTGGCGCAGGCTGCTGGGTACCGCGCTGCCGACAACGGACATGATCTGGATCGGGGCCATGGTGTATCTCCTCTCGAACATGGCCCCACCTTACGCAGATGCCCTCAGGGTTTGAAATCAATGTCCTCGATAGTGGTCATTGCTTTTATCAACTATGCCCCCTTACCAGCGTGGCGGACCGTAGTACACCGGTGGCGGGCCGTAGTAGCGACGGTACACCGGTGGCGGCGGGGCGGGGACATAGCGCTCGACCACGTAGGGCTGGTAGTAGACCGGCGGCGGTGGCGCCTGCACGTAGACCGGTGGCGGCGGGTAGTAGGCCGGCTGGCGCTCGACATAGACGGTACGGTCGTGGCCGCCCGATACCGCCGCCCCGACCACCGCGCCCACTACCGCCGCGCCGATCACTGGCCCCGGGCCATACCAGCCGCCACCATGGGCCGATGCCTGCCCGCTGATGGCCAGCGCACCGACCAGCAGGGCGATTCCGGGGATGAAACGCTTCATGGCGAACACCTCGCAAGACAACCCCACGCACGGGGCCTGATAACTATGACCGCAGCCACGGTAAAGTGCGTGCCGGCAAAGGGTAAAGGTTGTGTAAGGGGCGATCGGCGGCAGGGTCTGGTACGCTGGAAAAATCGATTCAGCCACATGACAGAGGAACCGCGATGAGCCATTCTCCGAGCCGGGACACGGTGCTGTGCATCTCCCTGGCAGGGCGCCCCGGGACGTTCGGCGTGCGCTTTCACAACCACCTCTACCGCCAGCTCGGGCTGGATTACTACTACAAGGCCATGACCACCCATGACCTGCCCGCCGCCGTGGCCGGCATCCGCGCCCTGGGCATCCGTGGCTGCGGCGTGTCGATGCCGTACAAGGAGGCGTGCCTGGCGCTGGTGGACGAGCTCGATCCGTCCGCCGCGGCCATCGCCTCGGTGAACACCCTGGTCAACACCGATGGCCATCTCAAGGCCTACAACACCGATTACCTGGCGGTGCGCCAACTGTTGACCCGGCATGAGGTCGATCCGAGCACCGCGTTCGCCCTGCGCGGCAGCGGCGGCATGGCCAAGGCGGTGGCCAGTGCGCTGCGGGACGCAGGATTCCGTGAGGGCACCATCGTCGCCCGCAACGAGCAAGCCGGGCGGCAGTTGGCGGACACCTGCGGGTACCGCTGGTTGCCGGACCTGGGCGACCGGTGTCCGCCGATGCTGGTCAATGTCACGCCGATCGGCATGGCAGGAGGGCCTGAAGCCGAGCAGTTGGCGTTCAGCGAAACCGCCATCGCGGTGGCGCAGCAGGTATTCGACGTGGTGGCCATGCCCGTGCGCACGCCCTTGATCCGCGCCGCCGAGGCGCTGGGCAAACCGGTGATCACCGGGCTCGATGTCATCGCGTTGCAGGCGCTGGAGCAGTTCGTGCTGTATACCGGGGTGCGGCCGACGGCCGAGCAGGTGGCGGCGGCAGTGGCGCATGCCCGGGAGATCTGACCTGAAACCTTGCCCAGAAACATCAGACTTAATCGCTTTCTTCTGACCCTGGTCGGGGTGGTGGAGAGCGACCCACGCATGGTCTGGGCCGCTCACTATCTCAGTGCCCTGGCCAAGGCGTTGATGGACGATGCCGAACTGGGCCCGGCTTGTAATCGCCGGGGCTGCCTTGCAGC